>DATBGF010000104.1:0-15806 GCA_036558145.1 Acidimicrobiales bacterium | reverse complement strand
CCGACGAGCAGCTCGAGGTCCTGGTGGGCTCGGCGCTCGACCTGATGGGCAAGGTCCTCCGCCCGCTCGCGGTCGAGCTGACCACCCTGCCGGTCGGCCCGGCCCACCCCGGCCGCACCGCCGGCTTCGCCTTCGAGATGTACTACGTGATGGGCAACATGACCCCCCACCGCGAGCCCGCCTGGGCCCTGCTCGCCGAGCGGGCCCGCATCCTGGCCGGCCGCTGCGGCGAGATCGCCACCGGCCGCTCCCCCACCCTCGAGCCCGCCCGCGACCAGGCCCGGGCCATCGCCGACACGCTGACCCGCCACGTCCCCGAGGCCCTCCGCCCGGCCGCCGGCTCGGACTAGGCGGTGTTGAGGTCGGCCACGGCGATCCGGAGCTCGCCGGCGGCTCGGAGCAACGGGCGGTCACCGGCGACCAGCACGAGATCGGGATCGACGAGCGATTCCGCCGAGCCGAGATGGACCGCGTCATACCCCCGGAGCGCCAACACCTCGGCGAGGTGGCCTGCTCGGCGCACGATCGCCGGCCCCAGCTCGACCAGATGCAGGCCGCCCATCATGGTCTCCAGATCGGTGACCGCACGTCGCAGATCCCCCGCATCGATCCGGTCGGTCCGATGCGCCTGAGCCAAGGCAGCCCGTGCCTCCGCATAGACGAGTCGGGACGACGCCACGTGGTCGGCGGTGTCCCACAGGCGACCGGCGACGTCACTGCCCGGCTCCTCGACCAGCAGAGGGAGCACAGCCGACGTGTCGAAGTAGCAGATCAACGACGCTGCTCGGCCACGAGATCGCTCACAGAGCCTCGCGCCTGGACCCGCTGGCGGGGACGTGCCCGCCGGCTCTTGGCGGCCGGTGTGACGACGCCTTCGGCGATCAGTCGATCCAGCTTTCGCCCGCCCTCGACCGGAACGAGCCTCGCCACGGCCAACCCTCGGTCGGTGATGACCAGCTCGTCACCACCACGGACCCGATCGATGTAGCGACTCAGGTGATCGCGCAGATCCCGTATACCCACATCCATGAGGCCCATTGTAGCCACTTCATGCTTCTCGAAGTGGCCACAACGCGGTGGCGACGCTAGGCGGTGTTGATCATGGCGTCGGCGGCCATGGAGAAGTACTCGAGCAGGCGGGCTTCGACCACCGGGTGGATGTCGCGCTCGACCACCAGGGAGTCGACGGCGGCGGACATGTGGCGGAGCCAGGCGTCGCGCTCGGCGTCGCCGATCGTGAAGGGGGCGTGGCGCATGCGCAGGCGGGGGTGGCCGCGCTCGTCCGAGTAGGTGGTGGGGCCGCCCCAGTACTGGCCCAGGAACAGGGCCAGGTGGCGCTTCGGGTCGGTGAGGTCGTCGGGGTACAGCGGGCGCAGCACCATGTCGAGCGCCACCCGGCGGTAGAAGCGCTCGACCAGCTCGTCGAAGAAGGGCTGGCCGCCCAGTGCGTCGTAGATGTTGACCACGGGGACGGCCTCGCCCGCCGCGTTGCGCTGGCCGCCGACCGGGATGGTGCGGCGGGGACCGCCGCGGGGCTCGTCGCCGCTGCGCGGGTCGCTCACCTGCCGGCCCCGGTCGCCCCGGCCGCTCCGGTCGCTCCGCCGTCGCGGCGGAAGCCGTGGCCGAAGAACCCGCCCTTGGGCCGGGCGTGCGCGTGGTAGTGGTCGGGGATGTTGCGCATGTTGTCGTCGACGTAGTGCCCGTCGAAGACCGAGTCGGCCACCGCCGCCAGCCGTCCCATCATGTGGGCGTGGTCGGCGTCCGGGACGTCGGTGCCGTGCCAGCGCCAGACGACCATGGGCGTGGCGCAGATCTCGCAGTCCGCGATCCAGCACACGTCGTCCTCGTGGTACCAGGGCGTGATGCGCTCGGCGGCGCACAGCAGGCACGTGTCGTGTCGTTCTCCGGCGGGCACCGGCCGAGCGTACCGGCCCGGCGGCCACCCTCCGACCGGCCCCCCGGCGCAGCCCGGCGGGCAGGAGGGGCTGGTTGGGGCACTGCCCGGTGCCAACTACGGTCGGCGCCCATGGCTCCCCGCTCGGCCGGATCCGGTTACCTGGCGCTGCCCGACGATCGCGAGGGCCCCGGCGTGCTGGTCCTCCATGCCTGGTGGGGCCTCACCCCGTTCTTCAAGGAGGTCTGCGACCGCCTGGCCGAAGCCGGGTTCGTGGCGCTCGCCCCCGACCTGTACGCCGGCCGGACGGCCGAGGACCCCGACGAGGCCAAGGCGATGCTGGCCGAGGCCGACATGGACGCCACCCTCGACCTGGTCCGGTCCAGCCTCATCACCCTGCGCGCCCTGCCCGCCACCCCCGACGCCCCGGTGGGGACGCTGGGGTTCTCGATGGGGGCGTCATGGGCGCTGTGGCTCGCCAGCCGCACCCCCGAGCTGGTGGCCGCCACCGTGGCCTTCTACGGGACCCAGAGCGTGGACATGGCCCCCGCCACCTCGGCCTTCCTCGGCCACTTCGCCGAGGACGACCCCTACGTCGACGACGACGAGCTCACGCTGCTGGAGGCCGACCTCCACGTGCTGGACAAGGACGTCACGTTCCACCACTACCCGGGCACCGGCCACTGGTTCTTCGAGGCGGACCGGGACGCCTACGACGAGGCCGCCGCCACCCTGGCCTGGGAGCGCACGCTGGCGTTCCTGCGCGCCCACCTCGACGGGCCGCCGCCCGCGCCCTGATCAGAGCAGGTTGTCGAGCGGCAGCAGCCGGGTGATGTCGCCGTCGACCCGGACCCGGCCGTCGATCACCGCCCGGTACCAGGCCACCCGGCCCGCCACGAGGTCGGTCCAGGTGTGGGCGTCGAGGTCGATGGTGATGTCGGCGACCTCGGGGCCCTCGATGGGCCGCAGCATCCGGTACTTCACCGCCCCGATCCCGAAGGTGAGCAGCCAGTCGCCCTCCTCGACCCCGCTGACCCGCAGCCGGATCCGGGTGGGGGTCACGCAGGTGAGCCGCGAGTGGTCCACGAGGCTGGTGAACACGGCCAGGACCGGCTCCGGCGGGATGACGTCGACGGTCCGCAGCGAGTCGCGCAACGCCTTGAGCGGGTCGCGGGCATCGCCCCGCAGCTCGCCGGCGGCCAGCTCGCCGCCCTCGGTCGCCGAGTCGACGTACTGCTCGTAGCGGAGGATGCCGAGCGTCTCGAAGTCGTCGCGCACCCGGGGCGTCAGCAGGCCCAGCTTGCGCAGGTTGGGCACGACCTTGGAGAACACGACCGAGCGGAAGCCCTGGGCCTCGGCCGACTCCAGGAACCGGGCGGTGGCCACGGTCGTGTCGATGCCGAAGTGCTCCCAGACCTCGACGGGCAGCAGCCGGTCCCGCAGCAGTGCGCACGACTCGACCACGAAGTCCTCGCGCTCGCGCAGGTCCACCGGGTCCATGTCGTCGTAGAAGCCCTGCAGCGACAGCACCCCGAAGGCGACATGGCGGGCCTCGTCCCGCCGCACGAGCTCCGTGAGGCGGGCGATGAGCGGGTTGGTGGTCAGCGAGCCGCCCATGCTGAACGCGGCCAGGGCCACGCCCTCGACCAGGATCTGCATGCCCAGGTAGGTGAGGTCGACGTGCTTGTGGCGCATCACCTGGCCCAGCAGCTCCGCCAGCGGCGGGCTGCACGGGTAGGTGATGCCGATCTTGCCCAGGTAGCGCTGGTAGGCCTCGACGTGGCGGGCCTCGTCGCCGACCTGCACCGCGGCGAACAGCTTGTCGTCGAGGGACTCGGACGCGGCGCAGATCTTGGCCGCCGCCAGCAGCGCGCCCTGCTCGCCGTGCATGAACTGGCTGATCAGCCAGCCGTGCTGCTGGGCCGCGAACTCGTGGCGCAGGATGCGGTCGGCGGCCAGGCGATCGGCCAGCGGGCCGCCCAGCTGGCTCCAGTCCAGGCCGCGGGCCTCGGGCGGCGGCTCGGCTCCCGGATCGACGTCCACCATCCAGTCGAGGTCGACCGCCGGGTTCCACTGGCCGGCCTTGGCCCGCTCGTACAGCCGCGCGACCGGCGGCCGGCTCTGGTCGTAGTCCCACACGAAGCTGGCGGGCAGCCCCATGTCCACCTGGTCGACGCTGCGGGTGGCGCTCATTGGCGCACCCTTCGGGCTGCGCGCAATGAGCGCTCGGCCCACGGGGCCGAGTAACGCACTGTGCTCCTGGTTCGCTCGACAAGCTCGCTCACGGGGCCGGCTCCAGCACGCCGGCGGCCACGAGCGCCCGGGCCGCGTTGCCGACCCGCTCGAAGCTGGTGGCGAACGTGTCGCTCGCGGCCCGGCGGTTCATGCCGTCGAAGATGACGTCGAGCAGCTCGATGACCGCCTCGGCGTCCAGGTCGGCGGCGATGCTGCCCTCCCGCTGGCCGGCCTCGATCAGGGGACCGTAGCGATCGACCATCCAGCCGTTGAACCCGGCGATGGCGTCGCGCACCGCGCCGTCGGACGACGTGCGGCCCCGGAGGTAGGCGAGCACGGGCTCGGGGACCGGGCGGGCCACGGCCTCGGCCATCAGATGGTCGAGGACCTGGGCCGCGTTGGACCCGGGCGCCTCGCCGATCTCGCTCTCGGTGCGCTGCACCGTCTCGACGGCGAGCACCCCGAGCAGGTCCTCCTTGGAGGCGAAGTAGCTGTAGAGCGTGCCGGCCGACAGCCCGGCCTCGTCGAGGATGGCCCGGGTGGTCACGCCCTCGGCCCCGTCGCGCATGATGACGCGGCCCGCTGCATCCAGCAGGCGCCGCCGCACCTCCGCCTTGTGCTCCGCACTTACCTTCGGCACGGGCGCCCCCCCAACCAAACCAAGCGCTCGTTTTCTATGCCCGGCCGGGCGAAGCGTCAAGGCCGAAAACCACGCTCAGTCGTCCGGCCAGCACTCGTCCATGGCGTGCTGGAAGTCGGCCGCCGCGGAGTCCTCGTCCGAGGTGATCACGGCCATCGTGGCGGTCCGCACGGTGCAGTTCCCCACCCCGAAGGACGTCTCGTGGTCGTAGCCGGACTGCTCCGCGTTGGCCATGACGAACGAGCGGGCGGCCACCGCACCCAGGATGTCGAGGGACTTCGTGCTGCCGGGTGCGGCCCCGGCCCCGGCATCGGGCGAGCACGAGGCGAGCACGAGCTGGTCGCCGTCCGGCGTCACGCTCGCCACCCCGGGCGGGCCGGCGGCCACCCAGGCGTCGAGGGCCTGGTGCAGCTCGTCGGTGTCGGTCGGCGTGTCGCCCACCAGCCGGGCCTGGAGGCACGTGCGCCCGTCGAGCTTGTAGGTCACCGCGGCGTCGCCACCCCAGCCGTCGACCGCGTCCAGGGCCTGGAACGGGTCGATGCGCTCGGCCAGCGTCACCAGGAGGGTCGTGGCGCCCAGCTCACCGGAGCGGCCGAAGCGGTCCGCGCCGTCGGGCATGTCCGGCGTGTCGACGTCCACGGCCTCGTTGTGCCCGAACAGGGCCCGGGGGTCGATGAGCTGCTCGGAGGTGACCGGCGGGTCCTCGAAGGCCTGGTCCACCTGGTCGTTGCCCCCGGACAGGGCCAGCAGCGTCACGAGGGGCTCACCGTAGGCGTAGGGAGCGGCGAACTGGGCCTGGAGGGCGTCCGGCACCCCGGACAGCGCCTCCTCGCTGGCGTCACCCGCGGACGTGCTGTCGGCCCAGTAGGCGTCCTGGTCCTCGGCGGACAGGGTGTTGACCCAGGCGGTCTCGACGCGCATGGCGTCGCCCTCGATGATGGCGGCCTGGGCCTCGTAGGCCCCGGCGGTGTCCTCGGGAGGCGGCTGCTCGAGGTCGAAGTGCTGGTCCTGGAGGACGTGGGTGAGCTCGTGGACCAACGTGCCCTTGAGCGCGGGCGTCAGATCATCGCCCCGTACGACGATCCGCTCGGTGGTCGGGTCGTAGAAGGCGAGGGTCCCGCTGTCGGTCAGGTCGTTGCCCGCCTCCAGCAGGTCGAGGTCCGGCGGCACGAGGCCGAGCGCGACGAGCGCGGCGGAGTCCTCCTGCATGGCGGTGCGGTCGGCGTCGGTCACGGTGGACTCGTCGACCCGGGTCTCCTCCGAGTACTCGGCATCGCTGAGGAAGTCGACCGGCACGGCGTGGTCGTACTCGAGGCCCCGCTCGGACTCGACGAAGGCGGCCAGGTCGGACACCCGCGAGTCCCACTCGTCGGGATAATCCTTGCCCGAGGTGACCACGATGGCCCCGACGGCGACCAGCCCGACGACCGCCACGGCGCCCACGGCGATGATCGGCCCCTTCCGCCGGCGCGGCGGCGACGGCGGAGCCTGGTACCACGGAGTCCCGTACCCGGGCGGGTACCCGGGGGGCGCAAGCGGAGCGTAGGGGGCACGGGGCTGGCCAGACCCGAAGGGCTGACCGTAGGCCCCGGGCTGTCCCGGGCTCGCCGGTTGGCCGTAAGCACCGGGCTGTCCGGCGCCGTAGGGCTCGCCGTAGGCCGGCGGCTGGCCGTAGGCCGGCGGCTCGCCCGGACTCGACGGTTGGCCGTAGGCCGGCGGCTGGCCCGCAACGAAGGGCTGGCCGTAGGCACCGGGCTGGCCGGCGCCGTAGGGCTGGCCGTAGGCCGGCGGCTGGCCGGGGGCGGAGGGTGGGCCGTAGGCGCTGCCGGACTGGCCCGCGGCGGAAGGTGGGGCGTAGGGGCTCGGGGCTTGGCCGTTGCCCGACGGTGGGCCGTACGCGCCCGGGCGGCCGCTGCCGGCCGGGTGGCTCTGGGGGCCGGGGGCTTGGCCGTTGCCTGACGGTCGGCCGTACGGGCCCTGGGCTGGGGGCCAGGCCGGAGGGTCGGCGCCCTCGGGGGGATCCGGGGGCGGGTCGTCGTAGCTCATGCTGCGCCCGACCTCCCGGCGTCGAGGCCGGCTCGCAGGTCGGCGACGAAGGCGCCGACGGCTTCGGGGCCGCCGCCGTCGAGGAGGCGCCGGACCACGGCCGAGCCCACCACCACGCCGTCGGCCACTTCGGCCACCTCGGCGGCCTGGGCCCGGTTGGAGACGCCGATGCCGATGAGGACCGGCTTGTCCGTCAGGGACTTGAGCCGCCGGGCGATGGTGAGGGCGCTGCGGGCCAGCTCGGCGCGCTCGCCGGTCACGCCCAGCACGCCGATGCCGTAGACGAAGCCGCGGGAGCGGGCGCAGATGCGGGTCAGCCGCTCGTCCGAGCCCGTCGGCGCGGCCAGCAGGACCGTCTCGACGCCCGCCTCGTCGGCCGCGGCCGCCCAGGGGCCGACCTCCTCCAGCGGCAGGTCGGGGACGATGGCCCCGGCCGCGCCCCCCTCCACCAGGGAGGCGGCGAAGCGCTCGTGGCCGTAGCGGTGGATGGTGTTGTAGTAGGTCATCACCACCAGCGGGACGCCGCCGGTCTCGATCCCGCCGAAGGCGCTGACGATGCCCTGGGGGGTGGCGCCCGCGGCGAGGGCGCGCTCGGAGGCCGCCTGGACCGTGGGGCCGTCGATCACCGGGTCCGAGAACGGGATGCCGACCTCGATGGCGTCGGCCCCGGCGGCGGCGCACGCCTCGATCGAGCGCTCCCAGCCCGGCAGGCCCCCGGTCACGTAGGGGATCAGCAGCTTGCGGCCGGCATCACGGGACTCCCGCAGGCCCGCCTCCAGCCGGCCCACGTCGCTGAGCACGGTCATGCCTGCTCCGCGCCCGGCGCGCCGGCGGCGAGGATCTCCGCCACCTGCGCCACGTCCTTGTCGCCCCGACCGGAGAGGTTCACCAACACCACCTTGCCATCGAGGGATGCCCGCTCGCGGGTCACCCAGGCCAGGGCATGGGCGGACTCCAGGGCCGGGATGATCCCCTCGGTGCGGGCCAGCAGCTCGAAGGCGGCCAGGACCTCACCGTCGGTGGCGGGCACGTACCGGGCGCGGCCGATGGCGGCCAGGTACGAGTGCTCCGGTCCCACGCCCGGGTAGTCGAGCCCGGCGGACACCGACTCGGCCTCCACCACCTGGCCCTCCTCGTCCTGGAGCAGGAACGACTTCGAGCCGTGCACCACTCCGGGGATGCCGTGGCCGATGGCGGCGCCGCCCGCGGGCTCGACGCCCACCAGGTCGACGCCGGGCAGGTCGGCGAAGCCGGAGAAGATGCCGATCGCGTTCGACCCGCCGCCCACGCACGCCACCACGACGTCGGGATCCCCGCCCAGCAGGGCCCGGCACTGCTCCCGGGCCTCGTCGCCGATCACCCGCTGCAGCTCGCGCACCATGTACGGGTACGGGTGGGGCCCCAGGGCCGAGCCCATCAGGTAGTGGGTCGTCTCCACGGTCGCGACCCAGTCGCGCAGGGCCTCGTTGACGGCGTCCTTGAGCGTGCGCGAGCCCGACGACGCCGGGCGCACCTCGGCGCCCAGCAGGCGCATCCGGAACACGTTGAGCTCCTGGCGGGCCATGTCCACGTCGCCCATGTAGACCGTGCACTCCAGGCCCATGAGGGCGGCGGCGGTGGCCGCGGCCACGCCGTGCTGGCCGGCGCCGGTCTCGGCCACGACCCGGGTCTTGCCCATGCGCTTGGCCAGCAGCGCCTGACCCAGGACGTTGTTGATCTTGTGCGAGCCGGTGTGGTTGAGGTCCTCGCGCTTGAGCAGCACCCGGCAGCCCAGCTCGGCGGACAGGTTGGCGCAGTCGCTGAGCAGCGACGGCCGGCCCGCGTAGTCGCGCAGCAGGGCGTCCAGCTCGGACCGGAAGCCGGGATCGGCCCACGCGGCGCGGAACGCCTCGTCCAGCTCGTGGCAGGCGGGGACGAGGGTCTCGGGGACGAACAGCCCGCCGAAGTCGCCGAAGCGGCCGGACGGGCCGGGATCGCCCATCACGGGCCCGTGGCTCATCGGTGGGGAATGTCTGGTGTCGGTCATGGCGGTGGGGTCTCTCAGTGGATCACGGCCGCTCGTCGACCATCCAGTCGAAGGGCCGGACGTCCCGGTCACCCTGCACCGGCGGCTCGGGCGGCGCGGCGGCCTTGGCCGCCTGGACGAAGGCCCGGATCTTGCTGGCGTCCTTGCGCCCGGGCGCGGACTCCAGCCCGGTGGACGCGTCGACGCCCCAGGGCCGGACCACCCGGATGGCGTCGGCCACGTTGGCCGGGGTCAGCCCGCCGGCCAGGATGATCCGCCGGTTGGAGGGCGCGCCCTCGGCCAGCGACCAGTCGAACACCTCGCCCGAGCCCGGGGCCTCCGAGTCGATGTGGATGGCGTCGGCGCCGTACTCGTCGGCCTCCGCCAGGTGGGGGTCGCCGGCCGCGAAGGCACGGATCAGCCAGCGCACCCGCTGGCGGATCCAATGGCAGTCGGCCGGGGACGCCCGCCCGTGGAGCTGCACCGCCCGCAGGCGGGCCTGGTGGGCGATCTCCACGACGCGATCCCGGGTCTCGTCGCGGAACACGCCCACGGTGACGATCTCGGCCGGCAGGCGCCGGGTGATCTCCGCCGCCCGCTGCGGCGCGATCTGGCGGGTCGAGGGGGCGAACACGAAGCCCACGGCGTCGGCGCCCATGGCCACCGCCACCAGGGCGTCCTCCTCGCTCGTGATCCCGCAGACCTTGACGAACACGCAGGAAGGCTACCGGGGCGCGCTCACCCGCCCTGCACCGGATAGCGCAGGGCCGCCACGGCCGCGGCCGGGTCGGGCGCGGTGACGAGGGACTCCCCCACCAGCACGGCGTCGAACCCGGCGCCGGCCAGCCGGCGGGCGTCGTCGGGGCCGCGGATGCCGGACTCGGCCACCCGCACCACCGTGTCCGGCATGGCCCGGCCGACCCGCTCGGCGCGGGCGTGGTCGACCTCGAAGGTCACGAGGTCGCGCTGGTTGACCCCGATCAGCTCGGCGCCGACGGCCAGGGCCCGCTCGAGCTCCTGCTCGTCGTGCACCTCGACCAGGGCGTCCAGGCCCACGTCCATGGCCAGCGTGTGCAGCTCGGCCAGCTCGTCGTCGTCCAGCGCCGCCGCGATCAGCAGCACGGCATCGGCGCCCATGATGCGGGCGTCGCACACGTCCGCCGGTGCCACGGTGAAGTCCTTGCGCAGCACCGGCAGGCCGGTGGCGGCCCGGGCGGCCCGCAGGTCGTCCGGGGAGCCGCCGAAGAACTCCCGGTCCGTTAGGACCGACAGGCAGCGGGCCCCGCCCCGCTCGTAGGCGCCCGCCAGGGCCGCGGGATCGAGGCCGGCGGCAAGGTCGCCCTTCGACGGCGAGCGCCGCTTGACCTCGGCCACCACCCCGACGCCCGGCTCCGTCCGCAGCGCGGCGGTGAAGCCCCGGGCCGGCGCCTGGGCCCGGGCCTCGACCACCAGTGGCGCCAGGTCCCGGCCGTCCGCCTCCGCCGCGGCCCGGTGGGCGGCGAGGATGCGGTCGAGGTAGGTGGTCATCGCCATCGGCAGCCCGGGATCAGCCCGCCCCGCCCTTGGACCGCACGACCTCGGCCGGCGTCATCTCCGGCGCCGCCGCCAGCAGGCCACCCAGCTTGCCGCCCGCCTCGGCCATGGCCGCGCTGCCCATGTGCGCCGTCAACGCGTCCTGGTCCGTGTAGCGCTCGTAGAACCAGATCACGTCGGGATCGGTCGTGTCCGAGTGCATGACATAGACGAGCGTGCCCGGCTCGTCCTCGGTGGCATCGACCAGCGGGCCCATGGCCGCGAGGACCTCGTCACGCTTGCCCTCGACGGTCTTCAACTTCACGATGTACGCGAGCTCACCCATCGCGGCGACCCTAGTGGGTCACGGCTTGCGGCTCATGGCCCGCAGCGGCGCCAGCACGAACAGGCCGAGCGCCAGCATCAGCAGCCCGCCGGCCACCGCCATGAGGCTCGGGGCCCGGAACACGAAGGCGGCGCCCATGGCGGCGATGGCGGCCAGCACCGTGCCCGGCGGGAGCAGCGCCCACCAGCCCGTGAGCGCCCGGGTCTCGCCGATCGGCCGGCTGTCGAACAGCTCGGGGTCGAGGTGATCGAGGTCGTCGAGGTCGTCGCGGTCGGGATCGAGGCCGGCCTCGAACGGCTCGGACGGGCGGTCCTGCCCGTTCGACCGGCCCGGGGGCGGCGTCCGGCCCAGCTCGCGGTCGTAGGCGGCGCGCCGGACCGGGTCGCCGAGGACGTGCCACGCGGCGTTGACGTCCTGCATGCGCCGGGGATCGCCGCCCGCGTCGGGGTGGTGGTCGCGGGCCGCCAGGCGGTAGGCCGAGCGCACCTCCGCGGGCGAGGCGTCGGCGGCGACGCCCAGCACCTCGTAGTGCGTCGGGTCCACCCGTCAGTCCCCGAACGGCAGCTCGACGATGGTGGCGTCCGCCTCGCCCACCCGGGCGGGCACGGGCGGGACCACGGCCCGACCGACGACGGCCAGGCCGACGTGGCCGCCTCCGGGCCGGGGCGCCACGGACGTGAGCCGCCCGACCTCGGCGCCGTCCACCGTGACGGCCGCGCCGACCGCCGGCGCCGCCTCGCCCGGCAGGTCTACCCCGCGGACGGGTCGCGGCACGTTGCCGCCGCGGCTGTCGATGCGGGCGACCAGCTCCTGGCCGGTGAAGCAGCCCTTCGTGAAGTCGACGGACTCGTCGATCACCCACTGCCCGGCCTCGGCCGGGATCGTCGCGTCGGTCAGCTCCGCGCCCAGGGCGGGGACGCCGGCGCGGATGCGCAGCGACTCGTAGGCGTCGAGGCCCACGGTCGCGAGCCCGTCGGGGACCATGACGTCCGGGCCCAGCAGGTCGGCACCCTCCACGCCCGGCCATCCGGCGGGCACCCGCAGCGCGGCGGGCGCCTCGCCCGCGGCCGCGACGGCGCCCGGGCCCCGCAGGGCCACGGCCTTCCAGTCGAGCGGGTCGATCTCGGCCTTGGTGCGCAGCAGGAAGCGCCGCAGCCGGGCCAGCACGGCGTCGCGGTGGCCGGCATCGGTGTCCAGCACCATCTCGTCGGACGCGGTGCGGGTCACGCGCAGCCAGGCGTCCACCTTGCCGGTCGGCTGGAGCAGGAAGGACCAGCCGGTGCTGCTGACGTCGAGGTCCTCGACGTCCTGGCTGAGCTGGCCCTGGAGGTAGGCGACGGCGTCGGGGCCCGCCACCCGCACGACGTCCCGGGCGATCTCGGTCGCCCCCAGGGTGGCGCGCAGGTCCGGGACGGCGGCGGTCATGGCCTGCAGTCTGGCAGCCCGGGACCGGAACCGGCCGGTCCTAGGGTGGGCCGCATGGAACCCGTCCTGCTCGTGGACCCGCCCGTCGCCGACCTCGACGACTTCCTGGCCCGGGGCGGCGGCGCCGGCCTGGACCGTGCGCTCGGCCTGGGGCCGGGCGCCACCATCCAGGAGGTGATCCTGTCGGGGCTGCGGGGTCGGGGCGGCGGCGGGTTCCCCACCGGGCGCAAGTGGCAGTCGGTGAAGGACTCGGCCGCGGGCGAGCAGACGTTCGTCGTGTGCAACGGCGCCGAGGGCGAGCCGGCCACGTTCAAGGACCGGGCCCTCGTCCGGGCCAACCCGTACGCCGTGGTCGAGGGGGTGGCCATCGCCGCGTTCGCGGTGGGCGCGGAGCGGGCGTTCATCGGGGTCAAGGAGCGCTTCGGGCCCGAGTGCCAGCGCCTGGCCACCGCGGTCGACGAGATGGCCGGGGCCGGGCTGCTCGGCGACCTCCAGGTCCAGGTCGTGCTGGGGCCCGACGCCTACCTGTTCGGGGAGGAGACCGGCCTGCTCCAGGTGATCGAGGGCGAGGCGCCGCTGCCCCGCATGGTCCCGCCCTACATCGAGGGGCTGTTCGCCACCGTGCCGTCCCTCGGCTGGAGCGCCCCGCCCGAGGGCGTCGCCACCCAGTTCGCCGCCTCCAACCCCACGGTGGTCAACAACGTGGAGACGCTGGCCACCGTGGCCCAGGTGCTGGCCCGGGGGCCGGAGTGGCACCGGGCGCTGGGGACCGAGCGCTCGCCGGGCCTGGTCGTCGCCACCGTGGTCGGCGACGTGGTGCGGCCCGGCGTGGGCGAGGTCGAGCTGGGCACGCCGCTGCGCGAGGTCATCGACCAGGTGGGCGGGGGCGTCGCCGAGGGCCGGACGATCAAGGCGGTCCTGCCCGGCGCGGCCAACCCTGTCATCACGGCGGACGCACTCGACGCCCCGTGCAGCTACGAGGGGCTGGAGGCGGTCGGCTCGGGCATGGGCGCGGCCGGCTTCCTGGTGCTGGACGACCGCACGTCGATGGTGGAGGTGGCCCAGGTCTTCTCGCGGTTCCTCTACGTCGAGTCCTGCGGCCAGTGCCCGGCGTGCAAGCTGGGCTGCGAGGCGGTGACCGAAGGACTGGACCGGCTGCTCGCGGGCGAGGCGACGCCGGAGGACGTCGAGTCCATGGCCTACCGCCTGCAGACGGTGACGGACGGGAACCGGTGCTACCTGCCGGTGCAGGAGCAGCGCCTGGTGGGCAGCATCCTCGCCGGCTACGTCGACGAGGTGAACGCGGCGCTGGACGGGACGCCGGTCCCGGCGCGGGGCTTCGTCCTGCCCAAGCTGGTCGACCTGGCCGGCGGCGTAGCGAGCTACGACGAGCGCCAGGCGCTCAAGCGGCCCGACTGGACTTACGAGGACGGCTGACCGTTGCGGCGGCGGGCCGCGGTCATGCGGCGGGCGGCCGGGACCGCGGCCAGCAGGGCCCGGGCCTTGTTGCGGCACTCCAGGTCCTCGTGCTCGGGCACGGAGTCGGCCACGATGCCCGCGCCCGCCTGCACCGACGCCCGGCCCTCGTCGTCCACCACCATCGTGCGGATGGCGATCGCGGTGTCGATGTTGCCGGAGAAGTCGAGGTAGCCGACCACCCCGGCGTAGGGGCCGCGCTTGGTGGGCTCCAGCGCGTCGATGATCTCCATGGCCCGCACCTTGGGCGCCCCCGACACCGTCCCCGCGGGCAGCGTGGCCCGCAGCACGTCGATGGCGGTGCGGCCCTCGGCCAGCGTGCCCGACACCTGCGAGGTCAGGTGCATCACGTGGCTGTAGCGCTCCAGCGTCAGGTACTCGTCGACCTGCTCGGTCCCGAACTGCACGACCCGGCCGACGTCGTTGCGGGCCAGGTCGACCAGCATGACGTGCTCTGCGATCTCCTTGGGGTGCTCGCGCAGCTCTCCTGCGAGGCGGGCGTCGTCCTCGTCGGTCACGCCCCGGCGGCGGGTGCCGGCGATGGGCCGCGAGATGACCTTGCCGTCGGTCAGCCGCACCAGCGGCTCGGGCGACGCCCCCACCAGCGTCAGGCCCGGCTGGCGCACGAAGTACATGTACGGGCTGGGGTTGACCTGGCGCAGCACCCGGTAGACGTCGAACGGCTCGGCGTCGAGGTCGAAGTCGAAGCGCTGGGACAGCACGACCTGGAAGATGTCGCCCGCCATGATGTGCTCGCGGGCCACCTCGACGGCCCGGCCGTAGAGGTCGCTGCCCATGGTGGACACCACGTCGGGCAGGTCCTCGCCCGCGTCGGGCGGGTCGACCAGCAGCTCGCGCACCGGCAGGGCACCGTCGGAGGCCAGGTCGTCGAGCCGCGCCACCGCGGCCGCGTAGCGGGCCTCCAGCCCGGCGTCGTCCACGTCCGGCGGCAGCAGCACGTTCTCGATCAGGACCACCCGCTGGCGCCAGTGGTCATAGGCGGCGAGCTGGCCGATGACCGAGACCACCGCGTCGGCGTGGCCCTGGTCGTCCTTGGGGACGTCGGGCAGGTGCTCGACCTCCCGCACCACGTCGTAGCCCAGGTAGCCGAGGACGCCGCCGTGCAGCGGGGGCAGGTCCGGCAGGGCCGGGGCGTGCCACTCGGCCAGCAGCGCCTCCAGGGCGGCCAGGATCCCCCGATCGCGGGGCACCGACGCCGGGACCGCCCCGGTGACGGCCACGTCGAGGCCGCGGGCGGTCAGCGTGGCGAGCGGGTTGCGGCCGATGAAGGACCAGCGGCTCCAGCGGGCCTCACCGTGCTCGACCGACTCGAGCAGGAAGCCGGTGCCGTCGCCCACGAGCCGGGCGAAGGCCGCCACCGGCGTGGTGAGATCGGCCAGCAGCTCGCGCCACACGGGGATGACCGTGTGGGTGCGGGCGAGGCTCCGGAACTCGTCGAGCGAGGGTCGGATCACCCGTCGCCCTCCGGGCCGAAGGCCCGGAAGAAGCAGGTGCGGTTGCCCGTGTGGCAGGCGCCGGCGCCCTGCTGGTCGACCACGAACAGCAGGACGTCGCCGTCGCAGTCGTAGTGGGCGGACCGCAGCCACTGCACGTCGCCCGAGGTGTCGCCCTTGCGCCACACCTCCTGGCGGCTACGGCTCCAGAACACGGTGCGGCCCTCGGCCAGGCTGAGCCGCAGCGTCTCCTCGTTCACCCAGGCCATCATCAGCACGTCGCCGGTGGCTCGGTCCTGCACGATGGCGGGGCAGAGGCCCGCGTCGTCGTAGTGGACGCGGGCGAGCTGCTCGTCGGTCGCTGCGATGGGCGTGGGGGTCGCGTCCAGCGTCTCGGGCACCCCGCCATGCTACGGCGACCCGCCCGACCGGCCGAATCGGTATCGCGGCCAAGCTACGGTCGCTGCCGCTGTGGCCCCGTCCCCCCTCCTGTCCTTCCTGGCCGACATGGCCGCCACCACGGCGCCCGACCACCCGCTGCTGCCCGAGGGCGGCACGCCCGAGACGCTCGACGTCACCAAGGCGGGCGAGCAGCCCGTCTGGCTCGGCGTGCGGACCCTGCCCCGGGTCCCCCAGGCGTTCACGAGCGCCCAAACGCCCATGACGGTCGCCGTGCGCTCCCATCCGGCGCTGCGCCGGTTGGCCGCGGTCGACGCGTTGCAGCCGACGGAGCGGGTCCTACGCCTCGGCTGGGTGACCGTCGCCGGCACGGT
>DATBGF010000103.1:0-8072 GCA_036558145.1 Acidimicrobiales bacterium | reverse complement strand
GGTACTGGGACCGCCAGGGCTGGGACCGCCAGGGCTGGGACCGGCGGTACTGGGACCGCCAGGGCTGGGACCGCCAGGGCTGGGACCGCCAGGGCTGGGACCGCCAGGGCTGGGACCGGCGGTACTGGGATCGGCCGTGCTAGGACTGCTGGTACCCGGCGAGGCAGTTGCCGGGACGGCGGACCGCGGCGAGGCGGCCAGGGCGAGGCGGCGGCGCGGGCGGGTCACTTGCGTCTCCGGTCGAGCATCTCGCCGCGCTCGCCCACCAGGGCGGGGTTGACCTCCACCGCCGAGGACCGGAGCAGGACCGTGTCGCCGCGGGAGATCTCGTCGGTGGGGACCGGGCACAGGCCGACGTACAGGCGGCCCTTGCGGCCGCGGTACTCGACCCGGGCCCGGCGGGCCCACAGGGCGCGCCACAGGTAGTGGGGGAGGGGCTCGCCGCCGGGGCGGGCGCTGACGGTGAGGGCGCCGGCCACGGCGCCGAGGGCGCAGGCGCCGGTGAGGAACGTCCACGAGCCCGCGAGCGCGGTGAGGGCCGCCCCGATGGGGGCGGCCACGAGGGCGCCCGCGATGAAGCCTGCGGCCTGGCGCACGGGGATGTTGATGGCCCCGCGGCGGATGCGCCACGCGGGCTTGCGGGTCGCCTCGCTGAAACAGACCATGGTCGGGCCGGTGCCGGGCACGGGTCCTCCCTTCGCGGTCCTCGCCCTCCGAGATCAGCCGAGGTCAGCCGAGCAGCCCGAAGAACCAGTCGGCGACGGCCGTGACCCCGGTGTAGGCGAGGCCGGCGATCTCACCGATCAGGCTCGGGATGAACAGCAGCATGGCCAGCAGCGCACCGCGCACGGCGGTGAGGCCGGCCCGGCCGGTGCCTTCCTCCTTGGCCTGCCAGATGGCCCGCAGGATCACCCACAGGATCAGGACCACCCCGACGCCGGCCATGATCGCGGTCAGCCAGGGGTTGGACGCGAAGAAGTCGTTGAGCATGTCTCCGGGATTTCGGGCCCCGGGGTCGGCCGCGGCCGGCTCCTGCTGTGCCAGCAGGAGCGTGCTCGCTTGGATCAGGTTCACCGGCCATCTCCTCTGCTCCGGTGTGCTCCTTGCGCCCGCGAGCATTCCGAGGCCGGATCAGGTGCGCGCACCCTCGAAGCGGTAGCCCATCCCCGGCTCGGTGAGGAAGTAGCGCGGCTGGGACGGGACCGGCTCCAGCTTGCGGCGGATGTGGGCCATGTGGACCCGCAGGTAGTTGGTCTCCTCGCCGTACTGGGGGCCCCACACGTCCTGGAGCAGCTGGCGCTGGGACACGAGGCGGCCGGCGTTGCGCACCAGCACCTCCACCAGGCCCCACTCGGTGGGCGTGAGCCGGATCTCCCCGGCCGCGCCCCGCACCTTCTTGGCCGCCAGGTCAACGGTGAAGTCGTCGGTCTCCACCAGGGCGCTCTCGGGGGCGGGGGCGTTGCGGCGCAGCGCGGCCCGCAGGCGGGCGAGCAGCTCGTCCATGCCGAACGGCTTGGTGACGTAGTCGTCGGCCCCGGCGTCGAGGGCCGCCACCTTGTCGTGCTCGGCGCCCCGGGCCGACAGGATGATGATCGGCACGGCGGACCAGCCCCGGAGGCCCTCGACCACCTCGATGCCCGAGATCCCGGGCAGGCCCAGGTCGAGGATGACGGCGTCGGGCCGGTGGTGGGCCGCCAGGGCCAGGGCTTCCTCCCCCGTCGCGGCCAGGTCCACGGTGTAGTCCCGCGCCCTCAGGTTCGTGCCGAGGGCGCGCAGGATCGGTGGCTCGTCGTCCACCACCAGGACCCGGCCCCCGGCGCCCCCGGCGCTCACTTGGCCACCGCCAGGTCGAGGACCATCGTCGTGCCGCCGCCGGGGGTGTCGTCCACCACCAGGTCGCCGCCCATGGCCCGGGTGAAGCCGCGGGCGACGGCCAGGCCCAGGCCCACGCCGGCGCCGCGGGAGCGGCTGCT
This sequence comes from Acidimicrobiales bacterium, assembly GCA_036558145.1. GTDB lineage: Bacteria > Actinomycetota > Acidimicrobiia > Acidimicrobiales > VFJN01 > ZC4RG19. Next base: position 6,099 of record DATBGF010000103.1, on the reverse strand, counting down.
GTCGCCCTTGCGCTGGAACGGCTGGAAGACCCGCTCGCGCTCGGCGGCGGGGATGCCCGGGCCGCGGTCGACCACCCGGACCAGGACCCGGTCGCCGACCTCGCCCGCTTCCACGCGGACCGGGGCGTCGGGCGGCGAGTGGGCGACCGCGTTGTCGACCAGGTTGGCGACCACCCGCTCCAGCAGGGCGGGATCGGCGTCCACCGGGGGCAGCGACTCGGGGACGGCCACGTCCACGATCTGGGCGCGGGGGCCGAGGCCGGCGACCGCGGCCGGCACCACCTCCTCCAGCCCCACCGGGCGGGACGCGGGCATGACCGCGCCCGCCTGGATGCGGCTCATGTCCAGCAGGTTGCCCACCAGGGCGGCCAGCCGGTCGGTCTCGTCCTCGATCGTGCGCAGGAACTCGTCCCGGTCGCTGTCGGACCAGTGGATATCGGGCTGGCGCAGGCTGCTGGCCGATGCCTTGATCCCCGCCAGTGGGGTGCGCAGGTCGTGCGACACGGCCTGGAGCAGGGCGGAGCGCAGCTCGTCGGCCTCGGCCAGCGCCGCGGCCTGGGCCGCCTGGGCGCCGATCCGGCGCCGGTCGATGGCTCCGGCCAGCTGGAACACGAAGGCGTTGAGGACCCGCAGGTCCTCGGCCGCCAGGCCGCCGCCCCGCAGCGCCAGGACCAGTCCGCCGCCCAGCGGGCGGGTCTGGTCCGAGTCCCCCGGCTCACGGGGCGGCTCGGGGCCGGACGCGGCCTCCACCTGCCAGCCACTCTCGCCGTGTCGCAGCAGGGACGCGCCCCGCAGCCCGAACGTGCGGCGCAGGTGGTCGACCAGCACCGGCAGGGGGTCGGGCTCCATCACGCTGCCGGCGAGCCCAGCCAGGGTCTCGGCCTCGGCCGCGGCCCGGGCCGCCTCGGCCGAGCGGCGGGCGGCCGCCGCCACCAGGGCGCTGACCACGACGGCGACGGCCAGGAACACCATCAGGGCGAAGATGTTCTGGGGCTGGTTGATGGTCCAGGTGTGGATGGGTGGCGTGAACAGCCGGTTGACCAGCAGGAACCCGACGACCGCGGTCACCAGCGCCGGAGCCAGGCCGCCCACGGTGGCCACCAGCACCACCAGCAGCAGGTAGAGCAGCAGGACGCTGGGCAGGCTCACGTGCTGGCGGGTGTGGCTCAGCGCGGTGCTGAGCACGATCAGGCCGCCCACGCCGAGCAGCCAGCCCAGCAGCCGGCGGCGCGGCTCCAGGGCCGCGGGGTGGCGGCGCACCGGCGGCACGCCCCGCTCCGACTCGCCGTCGTGGTCCGGCGAGATGACCAGCACGTCGATCGGACCCGACAGCCGCACCGCCCGGTTGATGACCGAGCCCCGGGTCAGCTCGGCGAGCCGGGATCGCCGGCTCGCCCCCAGCACCAGCTGGGTCGCGTTCTCGGCCCGGGCGAAGTCGACCAGCGCGGCAGCGACGTCGTTGCCCGCGGTCTCGTGGTAGGTCCCGCCGACCTCCTCGACCAGCCGGCGCTGCTCGACGACCTCGTCGCTCTGGCCGGCGAGGCCGTCCTCCGTGCGCACGTGCACGCCCACCAGGTCGCTGCGGGTGCGCTGGGCGAGCCGGGCGGCCCGGCGGATGAGCTGGCCCGCGCTGGGCGCGCCGGTGACCGCCACGACCACCCGCTCGCGGGTCTCCCACGGCTCGGTGATGCCGTGACGGTCCCGGTAGGCCTCCAGCTCGTCGTCCACCCGGTCGGCCATCCACAGGATGGCGAGCTCCCGCAGGGCGGCCAGGTTCCCGGGGCGGAAGTAGTTGGCCAGGGCGGCGTCGATGCTCTCGGCCGGGTAGACGTTGCCGTGGGCCATGCGCCGCCGCAGGGCCTCGGGGGTCATGTCCACCAGCTCGATCTGGTCGGCGGCCCGGACGACCTCGTCGGGGACCGTCTCCCGCTGGCGGATGCCGGTGATGCGCTCGACCACGTCGATCACGGACTCCAGGTGCTGGATGTTGAGGGTGGTGACGACGTCGATGCCCGCGTCGAGCAGGGCCTGCACGTCCTCGTAGCGCTTGGCGTGGCGGGAGCCGGGGACGTTGGTGTGGGCCAGCTCGTCCACCAGGGCCACCTCGGGCCGCCGGGCCAGCACCGCGTCGAGGTCCATCTCCGCCAGCAGGGCGCCCCGGTAGTCGACCGTGCGGCGGGGCACGACCGGGAGGTCGCCCTGCTCCTCGGCCACCGGTGCCCGGCCGTGGGTCTCGACGAACCCGACCACGACGTCGGTCCCCCGCTCGCGGCGCCGGCGCCCCTCGTTGAGCATGGCGAACGTCTTGCCGACGCCCGGGGCCGCGCCGAGGTAGATGCGCAGGCTGCCGGACGGGGGCGCGGTGTCGCTCACCGGGCTCCATCATCGCCCGCAGCGTGAAGGACGCGCTAAGAACCTGCTCAGGCGCACTAAGACGCAGTGAAGGCCGTAGTGGGCGCCGGGGGCCCGGCGGTACGACGGACACATGTCCGAACTGCCCACCCGCCACTGGGATGACACGGTCCACCCGCCGGCCGACCTGACCCCCATCGGGTCGGTCCGCTACCGGGAGCGTGCCGCGGTCCGCGGCACGGTGGCGGCCGCCCGGGACACACGCTGGACCGGCGGGCCGGTGCTCGAGGTCGACATCGAGGACCCGACCGGCTCGCTCATGGTCGCGTTCTTCGGCCGGCACCACATCGCCGGCGTCGAGCCCGGGCACCGGGTGACCGTCGAGGGCGTTCCCGTCCGCCGCCACGGCCACCCGGTGCTCATGAACCCGCTGCTGTGGGTGGAGCCGTGAGCCAGCTCGAACGGCTGGTCGTCGTGCCGGTCGGGACGCTCGACGGGCGCACGACCGCGGCGCTGGACACCGCCCGGCGGACGCCCGCGGGCCGTCACGTGGCGCTCCACGTGGCCGCCGACGACCGCAGCGCGCAGGCGGTCGGCCTGGCCTGGATGGCCGCCGAGCATCCCGAGCCGCTGGTGATCGTGGACCACCCCGACGTCGCCACCGGGGTCGCCGGCTACGTCTGGAGCCAACTGCTCCAGGACACCAGCGACGTCGTCGTGGTGGCGGGCCGGATGCTGCCCGCCACCTCCTGGCACCGGCTCCGCCACGACGGCACCGCCGAGGGCATCGCCACCCGGCTCGACGGGGACCCGCGGATCGTCACCGTCCTCGTCCCCGTCCCCGCCCACCAGGCCAGGAGCAGCACGTGAAGGATCTGATCTTCGTCCTCCTCACCGTCGGGTTCTTCGCCCTCGCCGCGCTCTACGTCCGGGCCTGCGCCCGCATCGTCGGCCCCGAGGAGAGCGAGAGCGAGGCCCCCACCGACGACACCCCGGTGGAGGTGACGGCTTGACCGCCGACAACGTCGTCGGGCTGGTGCTGGCCGTGCTGATCGGCGCCTACCTGGTCGTGGCCTTGCTGTTCCCGGAGCGGCTGTGATGACCGCCGCTGCCTGGGCCCAGATCGGGGCCCTGATCGTGCTGGTCGTGGCGGCCACGCCCGTCCTCGGTCGCTACCTGGCCAAGGTGTTCGGCCGCGACGGGGAGAAGGCGCCCGGCGACCGGGTGTTCCTGCCGGTCGAGCGCCTCGTCTACCGGGCCACCGGCGTAGACCCGGCCCGGGAGCAGCGCTGGCAGACCTACGCCTTCGGCGTCCTCGGCTTCTCGATGTTCTCGGTGTTGTTCCTCTACCTGCTGCAGCGGGTCCAGACCTGGCTGCCGCTGAACCCGACCGGCGTGGGCAACGTGCCCCAAGCGCTGTCGTTCAACACCGCCGCCAGCTTCACCACCAACACCAACTGGCAGAACTACGCCCCCGAGAACACGGTCTCGCACCTGATCCAGATGTCGGGCCTGGCCGTGCAGAACTTCGTGTCGGCCGCGGTGGGCCTGGCGGTGGCGGTCGCGCTGATCCGGGGCCTCACCCGGCGCCGCTCGGCCACGGTCGGCAACTTCTGGGTGGACCTGACCCGGGCCACGACCCGTGTCCTCATCCCGATCTCGTTCGCCTTCGCGCTCGTGCTCGTGAGCCAGGGCGTGATCCAGAACTTCCAGGGCTTCACCCACGCCTCCACCGTGGAGGGCGCGGCCCAGGCCATCGCGGGCGGCCCGTTCGCCAGCCAGGAGGCCATCAAGCTGCTGGGGACCAACGGCGGCGGCCCGCTCAACGCCAACGCCGCCCACCCGTTCGAGAACCCGAACGGGCTCACGAACCTCCTGGGGATGTTCGCCATCCTGGTGATCCCCTTCGCCCTGACCTACATGTTCGGGCGCTTCGCCAAGAACCAGAAGCAGGGCTGGGCGGTGTTCACCGCCATGTTCGGCCTGTGGCTGGCCAGCGCGCTCATCGCCACCGCGTTCGAGACGGGCGGCAACCCCCAGCTGGACCAGGCCGGAGTCACCCAGCAGGTCACGGCCACCCAGTCCGGCGGCAACATGGAGGGCAAGGAGGTCCGCTTCGGCGCCGCCGGCTGCGGGACCTACGCGGCCACCACCACCGGCACCTCGACCGGCTCGGTCAACTGCGCTCACGACAGCATGACCCCGGGTGGCGGCGCCGTGCCGCTGGTGAACATGATGCTCGGCGAGGTCAGCCCGGGCGGCGTGGGGGCCGGGCTCTACGGGATGCTGGTGTTCGCCATCCTGGCCGTGTTCATCGCCGGGCTGATGGTGGGGCGGACCCCGGAGTACCTGGGCAAGAAGATCCAGGCCCCGGAGATGAAGCTGGTCGTCCTCTACATCCTGGCGGTCCCGGTCGTCGTGCTCGGCCTGGCCGGGGCGTCGGTGCTGCTGGACACGGCGAAGTCCTCGATCCTGAACCCCGGGCCCCACGGGCTGACCGAGGTCGCCTACGCCTTCACCTCGGCCGCCAACAACAACGGCTCCGCCTTCGCCGGCCTGACCGGCAACACCGACTGGTACAACACGACGCTCGGCCTGGCCATGCTCGCGGGCCGCTTCCTGCTGATCGTGCCGCTGCTGGCGCTGGCCGGGAGCCTGGCCCGCAAGCAGACCGTCCCCGCCTCGGTGGGCACGTTCCCCACCGACACCCCGCTGTTCGCCGGCCGGCTGACCGGCGTGGTGGTGATCGTCGTGGGCCTCACCTATTTCCCCGTCCTCGCTCTCGGCCCCGTGGTCGAGCAGCTCGGCCTGTGAGGAGCGAGATGTTCGACAGGGACATCATCCGCCGGGCTGCGCTCGACAGCGCCGTGAAGCTCGACCCCCGGAACATGGTCCGCAACCCGGTGATGTTCACGGTCGAGGTCGGCAGCGTGCTGGTCACGATCCTGTTCCTGCGCGACCGGACGCTGTTCGCCGGGCTGGTGGCCGCGTGGCTGTGGTTCACGGTGCTGTTCGCCAACTTCGCCGAGGCCATGGCCGAGGGCCGGGGCAAGGCCCAGGCCGCCACCCTGCGCCAGGCCCGCAGCGAGACCATCGCCCACCGCCGCCGGCCCGACGGGACGGTCGAGCAGATCGCGTCGTCCAAGCTGGACGTGGGCGACGAGTGCGTCGTGGCCGCGGGCGAGATGATCCCCTCCGACGGCGAGGTCATCGCCGGCATCGCCTCGGTGGACGAGTCGGCCATCACCGGCGAGTCGGCGCCCGTCATCCGGGAGTCCGGCGGCGACCGCTCGGCCGTCACCGGCGGCACCCGGGTGCTCTCGGACGAGATCGTGGTGCGCATCACCGCCCGGGCCGGTGAGACGTTCCTGGACCGCATGATCGCCCTCGTCGAGGGGGCCAGCCGCCAGAAGACGCCCAACGAGATCGCTCTGAACATCCTCCTCGCCGGCCTGACGCTCATCTTCCTGCTGGCCACCGTGACGCTGCAGCCGTTCGCCATCTACTCGGGCGGCGAGCAGGACATCGTCGTCCTGGTCGCCCTGCTCGTGTGCCTGATCCCCACCACGATCGGCGCGCTGCTCTCCGCCATCGGCATCGCCGGGATGGACCGGCTGGTGCAGCGCAACGTCCTGGCCATGTCGGGCCGGGCGGTCGAGGCCGCGGGCGACTGCGCCACGCTGCTGCTGGACAAGACCGGCACGATCACGCTCGGCAACCGCCAGGCGGCCGAGCTGCTGCCGCTCG
>DATBGF010000102.1:0-7585 GCA_036558145.1 Acidimicrobiales bacterium | reverse complement strand
CCCGGTCGCCGTCGGCGAACCGGCCCCGGATCTCGGTCACCTCGTCGCCGAACCCGGCCCGCTCGAAGTTGCGGGCGTAGCTGTCGACCACTGCGTACGAGTACAGGTCGCGCCGGGCGTTGTCGATGCCCTCGTCGCGTTCGCACACCCCGGCGTGCACGTAGGCGTAGATCGTGGCGTCGCCCCCGGCCCGCACCTGCTCGACAGACCACGGCACATGGGACGCCGGCAGGTAGTTCAGCAGCACCCCGTCGGCCAGCTCACCCGCCAGGGCGAGCATGCGCGGGTTCAGCGCCCCGACGACGATCTTCGGCCTGCGCTCGCCGAGGCGGACGCCGAGCCGGAACCCCTTCACCTGGTAGAAGTCGCCCGCGAAGTCGACCTTCTCGCCGCTCAGGCACTGGCGCAGCAGGGTGACGTACTCGCGCACCCGGGCCAGGGGCCGGTCGCCATAGGCCACGCCGTGCCAGCGCTCGGTCACCACCGGCGAGGAGATGCCCACCCCCAGCAGGATGTCCCGCTCGGGGTGGAGGGCCTGCAGGGTGGCCCCGGCCATCGCCACCAGCATGGGCGTGCGGATCTGCAGCGCGACCACGCCGGTCCCCAGGTCGAGCCCGGGCGCGGCCGCGCCCGCGGCGGCCAGGACGGAGAACGCCTCGGGCCCGGTCGTCTCGGCGGTCCAGAAGCTGGTGTAACCCAGGTCCTGGGCCTGGCGGGCGGTGGACACCGCCAGGTCGGGCCCGAGGGCCATCAGCGATGCGAACGTGACGCCGGCGCGGTCCATCCCCATGGGCGCGCAAGTTAGTTCCCACCGGGTGCCTCGCCGCCACCTAGCATCGCTCACCATGGAGTTGTCGGCGGCCGAGGGTCGCGTGCTCGGGTGCCTGATCGAGCAGGAGGCGGCGGCACCGGGGTCCGTGCCCCTCACGCTCAACGCGCTGCGCCTGGCCTGCAACCAGCCCACGGGCCGCGACCCGGTGGTCGCCTACGACGACCGCACGGTGGAGGACACGCTGCTGTCGCTCAAGTCCCGGGGCCTGGCCCGCTTCGTCCCGCCCAGCACCGAGGCCCGCGACACCCGCTACCGGCAGCGGGCCGACCAGCGCTGGCGGATGGGCCCGGTCGACCTGGCCGTGCTGGCCGTGCTGCTGCTGCGGGGCGTGCAGACGGTGCGCGAGGTGCGGGCCCAGGTGCAGCGGCTCCACCCGCTGGTCGAGCCGGGGGAGGTCGACGCCGTGCTCGACGCGCTGGCGGCCCGCACGCCGAACCCGTTCGCGGCCCGGGTCGAGCGCAGGCCCGGCGAGCAGGAGATCCGCTGGGTCGAGGTGCTCACCCCCCGCCCGCCCGACGGCGCCACGGCCGACGCCGGTGCCGGTGGCGGGCTGGTCCCGTCCGGGCTGGGGCCGTCCTACGCCGACCTGGTGGCCCGGGTGGCCGAGCTGGAGCGCCGCCTGAGCGCCGCGCTGGAGCGGCCGGCCGCGGCCGAGATGCCCGCGGCCCCGCCGCCGCCCCCGCCGCCCCCGGTGGACGTCCGGGCCCGACCGGTGCCCCAGCTGGCGTTCCCGGACGACCGGCGCTACGACCCGGGCTCCCGGCGCCCGGGTGACGGCCGTCCCCGGCCCCTGCCCGCGGCCACGCTGGCGGAGCTGGCCGAGCTGGTGGACCGGGTCGTCGACATCGAGCGCCGCCTGGCTCGCATCGAGGCCGAGCTGGGCGCCCTGCGCTGAGTTAGAAGTCGCCGTCGCGGGTGAGCCGGTAGTCGTCGGCGACCCGGGCGTCGCCGATCGCCCGCACGACCACCTGCAGCGTGGTGGTGTCGTCGCCCCCGCACTGCTGCTCGCCCAGGCTGACGGAGGCGGGGCCGTCGGCGGTGGTGTCCTGGCCGATCACCTCGTCGCCGTCGAGCACCTCGAGGCTGAGCGTCATCCCCGCCGGCGCCTCGAGGCGCAGCTGGAGCACCCCGTCGCAGAGGATCTGGAGCTTGTCCTCGACCTGCACCTCGTAGGTGTCGGAGTCGTCGGCCGGGACGATGTTGCCCTCGACCACGTCGACCAGCTCGCGGCTCTCGTCGGGGTCGGGCGCGGCCTCGCAGCCGTTGGCGGGGTCGAGGTCGTAGTCGGCGTGATCCTGGATGCAGGTCTGGCCGTTGGTGAACGGGGCGGGTTGGCTCTGCCCGCAGGGCTGGTAGTGCAGGCTCTGGCAGTCGCCGGCGGCCTGGGGCCCCGTATCCAGGGAGGCGGGCTCGCCGCGGTCGCCCGTCACGGCCACCACCACGGCTGCGGCGACCAGCGCCACGACCGCGGCCAGGGTGGGCAGCAGCCAGCGCCGGCGCGGCGCCTGGCCGGGGGGCAGCGCGAGCGTGCGGGGCGCGGTGCCGTCGGGCCCGCCGGCCAGGGCGGCCGCGGTGGGCCGCTTGGCGGGCCGGGGGTCGAGCATCGGGCGCAGCAGCTTGCGCAGCGACTTCGGCAGGTGCTTGGGGACCCGCTCGACCTTGCCGGAGGCGGCCCGGACCATGAGCAGCCCGGGGTCGCCCTGGCCGTAGGGCCCCTCGCCGGTCGCCGCGTACAGGAGGGTCGCGCCCAGCGAGAACACGTCGGTCGCGGGCGAGACCGGCTCGCCCCGCGCCTGCTCGGGCGCCATGAACCCGGGGGTCCCGACCACCATCCCGGCCACCGTGAGGCCGTGGGTCTGGTCCCGCGAGAGGGCGACGCCGAAGTCGGCCAGGCAGGGCTGGCCCTGGTCGTCGAAGAGGATGTTGGCGGGCTTGATGTCGCGGTGCACGACGCCGGCCCGATGGGCCGTGGCCAGGGCCGCGAGCAAGCCACGGGCCTGGCGCTCGACCTCGTCGGCCGGGGCCGGGCCGTGCTGGGCCACCCGCTCGGCCAGGCTGCCCCCGGACAGGTAGGGCATGACCAGCACGATCTCGTCGCCCTCGTCGATGACGTCGTAGAGCCCGACCACGTGGCGGTGGTCCAGGCGGCGCAGCACGTCGGCTTCGCGCAGGAGCCGCTGGCGGGCCCGGGCGATCTCGCTGGCCGAGCCCTGGAGCGTGAGCCGCTTGAGCGCCACCTTGTGGCCGTCCGCGGTGCGCGCCAGGTCGACGACGCCCATCCCGCCCCGGCCCAGGCGGGCGATCAGCTCATAGGAGGCGCCGGGCTCCTCCGTCGAGGTTCCCGCCGCCCCGGGCTTGTTGATCCGCGGCTTGCTGCTGTCCGGCACCGGGCCAAAGGCTACGACGGATGCCCGGGTCCCCAGCGCCACGATCGAGATGTGGTGGTGCCACCGCGTTGCGTATATCTGAGGTCATGCCGACGTGCCTCCCCGGACGCCCGGTATGGTGGGTGCCGTGACCGAGACCCGTGCGCTCGACGAGATGATCAGCGAGGCCTTGGCCGTCATCGACAGGGGCCTGGGAGAGCTGGGGCACCGCGAGCTGGTGTCCTCCAACGAGGTCGCCGACCTGCTCCTCGACGTCCGGACGCTGCTGGCCCAGCCGGGGCCGAGCGACGACCGCGACGACGTCGCGGTCGTCGGCTGAGCGACCGGCTAGCGCTTGAGCGACGTGTGCTTGAACTCGTTGAGCTGAGGGAAGTCGCCGAGTAGGTCCAGCACCCGCTCGATCGTGCGCTGCGCGACCTCGCCGTCGCCCTGGGGACGCTCCATCAGCCGCACGAACACCGCCCGGTCACCCTGCATGAACGTGGGGACGCCCCAGGCGTCGAGCTCCTCGGCCGTGGCCGTGTGCTCCGTGCGGACCTTCTCCAGCGCGGCGCCGCTCTCGATCTCCGCGAACACCGCGTCGGCGTCCACGCCCTTGGCCTCGAGGACTCGGCGGACCTCGTCGGGATCCTCCAGGTGCTTGCCCTCGTCGTGGCGCAGGGCGAACAGCGCCTCGTGCACGTCGAGGAAGCGGTCGGGGAACTTGTCCCGCACGACCACGCCGGCCTGCAGGGCGAGCAGGCCGCGGTCGTCCTGGGGACGGACCCAGATGTCGGGCTCGCCCTCCTGGACGTGGACCTGGCCGAGCGAGAAGGGCACGAAGCGGACATCCCAGCCGGCCCCGGCCCTCAGACCCTCGATGAGGTGCTCGTGGGCGTTGCGAGCGAACGGGCAGCGGTAGTCCCAGTTGACGGCGAATTCAGTCATCACCTGGGTAACCGATGTGACGCCCGTCGCATTCCCGCCGTCGTTCGTCTAGTCGAACGACGGCAGCGGCCACACCCGCTTGGCCAGCTCGGCCAGGGCGATGCCGAGCACGGCTCCCGCGACCACGTCCGACGGGTGGTGGATCTTCACGTACACCCGGCTGGAGGCCACCACCGCGGCGATCACGTAGTAGGCGGGCCACAGCGGATCGCCCTGGGACAGCACCCCCGCGGCGGTGAAGGCGGACGAGGCGTGGCCCGAGGGGAAGCTGGACGTGCGGGGCCGGCGCAGCTTGCGCGGGCGCTCCTGCTCCCAGGCGGGCCGGTGGCGCTTGAACAGGCTCTTGATCGGCCCGTTGACCAGGCCGGACTCGGCGCCCAGGATGGCCGCCACCCGCACGGCGTGGATCAGGCGGCGGTCCGGCCCCAGCGCCCGCCCGGTGCTGACCAGGTGCCAGATCAGGCTGAAGTCGCCCAGCTCCGACGCGCCGTACATCAGGCGGTCGAGGTGGGGGTGGCCGCGCATGGCGTCGACCCGCGAGTCGATGGCGGCGTCGAAGCGGGCCACCGCCCGCGTCACGGAATGGAGGGGGCCCGACACGCGGGCGGAGCCTACCCCCGTGCCCGGCTCACGCCGGGACGGGGACGAGCTGCTCGCGCTCGGCGCGCAGCTGCTCGGAGCGGCGCCGGGCCTCGTCGGGGTCGCCGCCGAACACCGGGCAGTAGGCCTGGAAGGAGCAGTAGTCGCACAGGCGGGAGGACTGGGGCCGGAAGTCCTCGCGGTCACAGGCCCGCTCGACCGCCTGCCACAGGGCGCCCAGCGTGCGGCGGGTGCCCCGGGTCGTGCGGTCGGTCGGCTCGGTGGCGATGGCCAGCGGCGTGCGCAGGTAGAGCAGCTGGACGCGCCGGGGACGGCGCCCGAGCAGCTGCTCGCACAGCAGCGAGTAGATGTGGACCCCGGCGAGGCGCTTGCGCTCGTGCTGGGTGGTGGGCGGCGCGCCGGTCTTGTAGTCGGTGACCACCAGCTCGCCGTCGCCGTCGAGCTCGAGCCGGTCGATGATGCCCCGCAGCCGGATGCCGTCGACCTCGGCCTCGACCCGCAGCTCCAGCCCGATGGCGTGCACGCGGCGCGGGTCCTCCAGCCGGAAGTAGCCGTCGACCAGGGTCGCGGCATCGGCGTGGAACGCCGCCTCCTCCTCGCCCCCCAGGCCGAGGCCCGTGTAGTCGGGATGGTCGCGCAGCGCGGCGGCCGCCTCGGCCAGCCCGGCCCGGGCGGCCTCGGGGGTGCGCTCGGCCGGGGGCAGGACGAACAGCCGCTCCAGCGCCGCGTGGACCAGCGTGCCCTTGGTGGCCGCCACCGACGGCGGCTCGGGCAGCCGGTCGATGACCGAGAACCGGAACGCCAGCGCGCAGTCGGTGAACGAGGCCACCTTCGAGGGGCTGAGCGATCCGGGCACCTCGTACGCCATGGAGGGAGCGTAAGCGCGGGGTGTGACAGCGACGGCGGATGCTACGGGTGCGAGGCGATCTCGGCCCGCAGCGCGGCGGCCATCGCCGCGGGGTCCTCCATGGGACCGAAGTGGCTGAGGTGGGGGTAGCGGTCGAGCCGGCCGTGGGCGAGGGCCTCCACCACGGGCGGGCCGAAGCCCGCGGGCCCCGGTCCGTCGGCGCCGATGGCGATGACGACGGGGCAGCCGATCCGGTCGAGGTGCTCGAACGTGTCCTGGCCGAAGCCGCCCTCGAACACCCGGGCCTCGACCTCGGGCTGGCACTTCAGCTCGACCGCGTCGCCGTCGCTCTGGTCCCGCAGGCCGTAGGCGACGTAGGCGCCCAGCGCCGCGGGGTCCAGGGCGTCCAGCGGGGGCTTGGCCGCGAAGTTCTCGTACGCGGCCTCCCGGTCCGGGAACCAGGGTCGCCGCCGGCGGGCGGCCTCGGCCATGAAGTTGACCCGCGGGCCTTCCCCGACCCGCCAGGGGGACACGATCGGCTCGTACAGCCACAGGTGGGCGAAGGTGCCCGGGCGGCGGAGCTCGGCCATGAGCAGGGCGGTCCCCCCCATGGAGTGGCCCACCCCCACGAGCGCTCCGGCCGGGACGTCGAGCTCGTCCACCACCGCCAGCACGTCGTCGGCCATGCCCTCCCAGCCGAAGTCCATCGAGGCCGGTGAGGTGCTGTCCCCGTGGCCCCGGAAGTCGAGCGCCCACGCGTGGGCCACGCCGGCCAGCTCGGCCGCCATGGGCGCCCACGTCATGCCCAGGAACCCGGTGGGATGGCAGAACAGCACGGGCACGCCCTGCCCGCCCAGGTCGTGCAGTGCGACCGTGACACCGCCGGACGAGGGCACCAGGCGGGCCGAGCCGGGCGGCGGGACGGGGGTGGGGGAGACCCAGGGCATCCGCCCATGCTGGCAGCGGGCCCGCACGCCTACCCAAATCGGGGCTCGCCACCGGTAGGGTCGGCGGCCGATGCCGTCGGATGTCGAGGCCGTCCAGGCCGCCAACCAGGCGTACTACGAGGCGTTCGAGGGCCGGGACCTCGACGCCATGTCCGACGTGTGGCACCACGACGACAACGTCGTGTGCACCCACCCGGGGTGGAAGACGCTCCACGGCTGGGGAGCGGTGGCCGGATCGTGGTTCGCCCTCTTCGGCGGGCCCCAGCACCTCCAGGTCATCCTCACCGACGAGAAGGTGCACCTCTCGGGCGACGTGGCGTGGGTCACGGTGGACGAGAACCTGATCGGGGACAACGTCGGAGCGACGGTCGCCGCCGTCAACATGTTCCGCCTGATCGACGGCGGTTGGCGCATGGTCCTGCACCACGGCTCGCCGGTAGCGCCAACCGGCGCCTGAGGAAACGCTGCCGACCGGTGGCTGAACAGGGATGACACCGGGGTAACCTCCGGGTCCCGTGACAGAGGCCACACTGCCGAGAGACGGACGAGCGGCTCGCGCCGTGCGGACCCGCGACGCCATCGTCGACGCCTGCATCTCGCTGGTGGAGGCGGGCGACGTGCGTCCCACCGCGCCCCGCATCGCGGCCCGGGCCGGCGTGTCGGTGCGCTCGGTGTTCCAGCACTTCGACGACCTGCCCTCGCTGCACACCGCGGTGGTCCAGCGGGTGGTCGAGCGGCTGTCGCTGCTGGTGGTGGCGGTCGACCCCGCGCTGGCGCTCGACGCCCGCATCGACGCCTTCGCCCGCTACCGGGCGGCGCTGCTCGAGGCCGTCACGCCGTTCCGGCGGGCCGCCGCCGTGCACGGCCCGTTCGCCCCCGAGATCCGCACCGCGGTGGCCCAGGGCAACGTCTTCCTGCGCTGCGACGTCGAGGTCACCTTCGGTGCCGAGCTCAACGTCCTCCCGACGCCCGAGCGCCGCGAGCTGCTCGACGCGCTGGCGGCGACGTCGTCGTGGGCCCTGTGGGACAGCCTGCGGGCCGAGGC
>DATBGF010000101.1:0-4845 GCA_036558145.1 Acidimicrobiales bacterium | reverse complement strand
ACGCTCACCGACCTCCCTCACATGTCGCGCGTTGCTGCTCGCCCTCTCGGTAGCGGCACCATTCCACCTTGTCGCCGCGCCGCCGGCCCCTGACAACACAGAAGTGGGCGCAATGCCCACTTCGCTCCTCACCGGTGCCTGGCCTGGGACAGGCCGGACGGCCATACGTCAACAGAGTGCAAGATAGCATCCGCGACGCCAACCAGCAACCCAATTCACGGCCCTGGCCTGCGGATTTACCCTCCGCCCAGCCGAGGGGGACGACCCGCCGCCGAGGGAGGGCACGACGCTACCTGAACAAGCGTCGTCGCCCGGGGAGGGCAAACGTAGTACCCCCGCCCCGGCGGCAGGACCACGGCCCGCTGCCCCCCGACGACCGGTCCCTCCGCAGGATCCCCGCACATCACCAGCCCGGGCCCCCCAAGCTCCCGCAACCGCTGCACCACCGGCTCGAACCCCGCCCTCGCCGCCCCCGCCACCCGCCGAGCCAGCACCAGGTGAAGCCCGACCTCCCGCCCCAGCCCCAGCAGGTCCAGCAGCGGGAGCAGCAGACTGCCATTGGCGGCGGGCAGCAGGTCGTAGTCGTCGACGAGGAGGAGACAGCGGCGCCGGGGTGCGGGAGGTTCGGCAGAGGGAGGCCCGGGAGCGGGGGGCCGGCCGAAGGAAGGCCTTGTCGGCGTGCGGCTGCCGTTGGACCCGGTCTGGGTCCGGAGATCCGCTTCGCCTACCGGCCAGGTCGCCATCGCCGGCCAATCCGCCATCGCCGGTTCGGAAGGAAGCTCGGGGCTCGCCGCCGAGCGGTCCTCGAGTTCCCGGCGTATGTGGTCGACCACCTGGGCGACTGCCGCCGTGGTGCAGGCGTAGCCGACCAGGTTCGGCAGGGCCGTCAGGTCGGACAGCCCCCGCCGCGGGTCGACCACGACCAGCCCGAGCGCCTCGGCGGGATACCGGGCGGCCAATCCCTTGGCGATGAGCCGCAGGAGGTTCGACTTCCCGCATCCGCCATCGCCGAAGACGAGCAGATGCGGCGGCCCCCGAAGCAGGTCGAGGCTGACCACCTCCAGCCGACTCTCCTCCACCGCGAAGGGCAGCCCCTCACCCCCGCGATCCGCGGTCCCGGCCACCGCCGGGGCGACCGGACCGAGAGCCGTCTCCTCGACCAGCGTGGGAAGCAGGCGCAACGGCGGCGCGACGCCGCCGCCCGGGGTGGAGAGGGCACGGTCGAGGATGGCCGGTGCCGGGCCGGGGAGGGCGGTCTGGAACTGGAGCCCGGACTGGGTCAGGCCGCGACCTGGCAGCTCGGGCAGGGCGGCGGCGGCGATGCGGCCGGCCTCCGATTCCAGCGGGTCGTTCAGTCGCAGCTCGAGGCGGCCGCCGAGGTTCTCGCGGAGGCCGGGGCGGACCTCCGCCCACCGGTTGGCGGTCAGGACGAGGTGGACGCCGTAGTGCAGGCCGCCTGCGGCCAGCTCGGCGATCTCCGGTTCCAGCTCGGGCAGCTCTCGCACGAGCGCGCCCCAGTTGTCGATCAGCAGGAAGACCTCCCCGTAGCCACCCAGGCCGGCAGCGTCGCGGCGGACGGCGCGCCAGGCGGCCATGGAGTCGACGCCCAGGTCGCGGAACTGCCGCTCGCGCTCGACGAGCAGCGATCGGAGCTCCCGGATGAGCCGGCGGACCTGCTCGGTCTCGCGAGGACCGCAGACGGCCCCGACGTGCGGCAGGTCCCGCAGGCGGTGGAGGAGCCCGCCGCCACGGTCCACGGCGTAGGCCTGGACCTCGTCGGGCCGGTGGGTGGCCGCGAGTGCGGCCACCAGGGTGCAGAGCAGTGTGCTCTTGCCGCTTCTCGGCGCGCCGACCACCGCGAGGTGGCCGGCACCCTTCGAGAGGTCGAGGACGAGCGGCCCCTGCCGCTGTTCGAGCGGACGGTCGAGCACGCCGACGGGCACCTGCAGCCAGTCGCCCGCCGACCCCAGCAGAGGGTCCAGCGGGGCCTCCGGCGCGAGCGGCGGCAGCCAGACCTGGTGCACCGGCACGTTCGCCCCGACCAGTCCGGCGAGCAGCGCGTCAAGGTCAGTTTCGGGCCCGGCGCCGCACGACCGGTCGTCATCGGTCTGGTCTTCGGCGCCGCGATGCAGTGAGCCGGCGCAGAGACGGGCGGCGGCGAACCGGAGGGGCGGAGCGGCGTCGACCTTGAGGAGCGCTGACCCGGGGACGGGTGGCAGGTGGTAGGCGTCGGGGACGCCGAGGACGGCGGTGGACTCGGCGGCGCTGAAGGTCCGCAGGCAGATGCGGAACCGGAGGTGGCTGTCGAGTCCGCGCAGGCGGCCCTCGTCGAGGCGCTGGGAGGCCAGCAGCAGGTGCATCCCGAGGCTGCGTCCGACCCGTCCGATCGCCGTGAAGAGCTCCAGGAACTCGGGGCGGGCGGCGAGGAGCTCGCCGAACTCGTCCACGACGATCAACAGACATGGCAGCGGCTCCAGCCACGGTTCGGCCGCGCGCCTGGCCGCGTAGGCGCGCAGGTCGGGCTGGTTCCCGGCCTGGTGGAGCAGCCGCTGGCGCCGGGCCAGCTCGCCCTGGAGCGCGGCCATGGCTCGGTCGACCATCGACAGGTCGGCTTGGAGATTGGTGATCAGGCCGGCGACCTGCGGGAGCTGCGCCAGGTCGGCGAACGCGGCGCCGCCCTTGAAGTCGACCAGCACGAAGGCGAGCTGCTCCGGGGGATGGGTCGCGGCCAGGCCGGCGACGATCGTGCGCAGCAGCTCGCTCTTGCCCGACCCGGTGGCACCGATGACCAGGCCGTGGGGTCCGATCCCGGCTTCGGCGGCCTCCTTGAGGTCCAGGACCAGCGGGTTGCCATCCAGGGACGCGCCGATCGGGACCCGGAGGAGCTCGGATCGGTCCCGCAGCCGTGGACCGGACGCGGCCGAGGCGGTTCCCGGTTCGAGGCCGAGCGTGGCGAGCAGGTCGAGCAGCCGCACGGAACTGGCGGCTGACGTCGCCGCGATCGCCGGGGTGCTGTCGAGTCGTAGCGGCGCCATCCACCGGGCCAGGGTCTCGCAGGACCTGAGGTCGGCCGCGTCGGCGCGGATCCCGGTGGCGATCCGACCACCTTGAGCCGTCTCCTGGAGGGTGGCCGACCCCTGGTCGTCCAGGCGGATGCGCATGGACAGCTCGGACGGCTCCCCGGAGACGGTGCGGGCGAGCCAGATGACCGTGACACCGGCTCCGGCGGGATCCGCAGGAAGAGCGTGGAGCGCCATCCCATCGGCGGCCCAAACGGAAGCGGCGGGATCGCTTGCCCGACCCGCGGCGGGCGGCGAGGTGACCGTCGGGTCCGCCGACGGCTCGGCGCCGGTCGGCCCGGTCATGTCGAGGATCGCGACCACGTGCCGCCGGGTCCCGCCCGGCTCACCGGGGTCCGACGCCCCGCTGGCCAACCCGCGGCCCGCCGGCCCCGCGCCGGTGGCCGGGGTGGCGGCGGAGATCGGGTCCCGGGTGTGGGGCAGCCACCGCAACCAGTGCCAGACCGGACCCGCCGCCGACGGGTGGGGGGCGAGGATCCGGAGGTCGTCGGGGGCGTGGAAGGCGGCGAGCTCGCAGACGATCGCGCGGGCGAGGGCGCGTGTGCGGTCGGGTGGGCCGGTGAGGGCGAGGACGCCGAGCTCGCGGAGTGGGATCGGGACCGGGGCGTCGGGGAGCCAGGTGGCGCGGCGAACGAGCTGCTCTGCCGACTGCAGGAGCTCGGGGTCGTGCTCGACGAGGGGATCGTGGTGGGTGTCGAGGCGGGCCGGGGACGCGAGGGGGACGGGGCCGCGGCCGATCCGGACGGTGAGGAAGTCGGCGTCGGTGGGGCGGCGCTCCCACAGGCGGTTGGTCCGGGTGATCGTCGTCCAGAGCTTGGGCGGGTCGGGGTGGAGGTGGTCGGCGACGGCGAGCTGCGCCGCGGCCAGGTGGTCGGCCTGTCGTGCGGTCTGGGTGAGATGGTCGAGGTAACGGCGTCGTGTGCGCCGGGCGGCCCGGCGTTCGACCAGGCGCAGGGCGAGACCGGCGACCACCGAGGCGGCCGCCGCGGCGATGACGAGGGCGACCAGCCAGGCGGGGCGGGGGCCGGGGACGGCGAACAGGAACGCGAGCGACCCACCGCTGCCGACCAGCGGGACGAGGTACTGGAGCCAGCCGGCCAAGGGGGAGGCGGCCCAGCCGACGATGGGCGGGGCGGCGACCGCCAGTGGGGTCGCCGGCACCGGCCGGGGGTGGGCCCGCACCGGCCGGTGGATGCGGCTGCCGGTGCGCTGGGGCGGCGGTGCCAGGGGCCAGGAGAGCCCTGGGTCCGAGCGGAGCGGGGCTCGCCGAGTGGCCGTGGGAGCGGGAGGAGGCGGCGCCATGCCCGCACGCTACGGCCCCGAACCCAGCGTGGGGCGGTCCGGCACGAAATTGTGGATAACCGCGCGCACGACCCGGCTCCCAGGCCAAGATCCGACGACCCGCCTGGCAGCGGACCCCAGGGGCCCTGTGCTCCACGGCGACCGCCTGGCCGAAGGCGCTACGGCAGCATGATCGTCTGGAAGTCGTACGGCTCCCGGCTGAACCCGATGCGCTCGTACAGCGCCACCGCGTGCGTGTTGAAGTCGTTCACGTACAGCGACAGGTTCGGATGCCGCCCGAACGCCAGGTGGCTGCAGGCCGCCATCGCGTGCTTCCCGACGCCGCGCCCGCGGAGCTCGGGGGGGACGTAGACGCCCTGGATCTGGGCGGTCCGATGGCTGGCGCAGCCGACGTCCATCTTGAACTGGAGCTGGCCGCCGACGTCGTAGACGTAGGTCCAGCCGCGGGAGATGAGCATGCGGA
>DATBGF010000100.1:0-7860 GCA_036558145.1 Acidimicrobiales bacterium | reverse complement strand
GAAGACGTGGGCTCGCCCGAGGCTGAGCCGTCATCGAGGAGCGACCTGGGCATATGCGTCCGGGGCATACGGACATGCCTGCTACGCCATTCCTCTCTGACCCTGACGCGCCGCATCGTGGACGACGGTGTTCGATCGTCGGACGGAGGCATGGATGGCACAGCGACACCGCAAGCCCACCAGCGCCGCGCCTTGCGGCGCTGATCGGCGCGAACTGGTCGATGTCGACGGGGCGTGGTGGCACGGGTTCTACCAAGCGTGGCGAGACCGCGACGGCAACCTGGAACCGGCTTGTGGCCACGACGAAACCTCGCTGTGGGCCGCCGGCTACCAAGCCGGCTGGGCGGCGGCGTCTAGTGAGCTGAGGTGCGCCGCTCGGTGCTGGCCGCAGCCTGCGCTCAGAGGCAGGGCTCGGCGGCAGTGAAACGCGGAGGTCTCGGACCGACATCGACGAAGTCGTCGCTCACCTGCGGTGATGGTCGCGCTCGTTCTCGGCTGAGCCGTAGAGGTGGTGGAGCCAGTTGAACTGGTCGAGGCGGCCGTCGATGCTCAGGTTGGCCCCGGTGAAGTACCCACTGGCGTTGGGGTCGGTGAAGAACTCGACGGCCCGGGCGACGTCGTCGGCGGTGCCGAGCCGGCCCAGTGGGACCAGCGCCTCGCTGCGGGCCCGGTGCTCGTCCGGGTCGGGACACGATCGGCCCAGGTGGCGATCGCTCCCGGGGACACCCCGTTGACCCGGATGCCGAACGGGCCGAGCTCGTTGGCGAGCTCCTGGACGAGCATCGCGAGCCCGGCCTTGGCGACCGAGTAGTCCGGGCAGAACCTCACCCGCCGGGCATGGAGGGACAGCGTGAACACGATGGAGCCCGGGCCGCCGTGGCGGATCATCCGGTCCACGACCGCCCTGGTGACGGCCCAGGTGCCCAGCAGGGTGACATCGAGGCTTCGCCGGGCTGCGTCCATCGGGAGCTCGAGGAAGGACCGGCCGTCCATCCACGCGGCGTTGTTGACCAGCACCGTGGGCGGGCCCAGGTGCTCGTCCACCCTGCCGACCCAGTCCTCGGGATCGTCGGCGACGTCCGCCGTGATCCGAAGGGAGTCGGGCGGGAGTGGGGCACGGGCCAGCGCGTCGCCGTCGACGTCCACGGCCGCGACGGCCGTCCCTCGGGCGCCCAGACGTTGGGCGACCGCCAGCCCGATCCCACGGGCTGCGCCGGTGACCACCGCTACGTCTCGTCCTGCCATGGCGTCACCCGACTCGGTCGAGGATCGCCTGGGTGGGGCGGCACTCGACGCCGATGCCGGTGAGCTCTTGGCGGCCGCGGTCGTAGAGGCCGGAGATGGCGTCGTCGACGAGGACGACGCCGTAGTCCCGCTCGCTGGCTTCGTACATGGAGGTGCGGGGGCAGTTCGCCACTTCGCTCGGGCCTAGCTCCTGGATGCCACCGGCTAGCAGCAGGTCGTCGTCGAGGTCCGAGGCGGCCGAGGGCACTAGCTCGGGGGCGATCATCCGGCCTGGGGTGCCTGGTCGCAGGATGGGGACGGGTCCGCGTACCAGGGACTGCCGGGAGGTCTCGGCGTTCGATCCGTCGGCCAGGTACAGGCGCACTACGTGCACGATCGGCCGTTGCGCGGAGCGGAAGCGCGTGCACAGCTCGGCCATCCGGGGTAGCGCTGCGGAGGTGCCGCCGATCTCCAGTGGTTGGCCGTCCAGCGTGTCGACCTGCACGTCGATGGTGACCAGAGCCGTTGGGCCCCACGGTGCGGCTTCCACGGCTGGGCAGCGTACGGCTCGTCCTCTTGTTGCAGTCCTAAAGCGAATGTCGCACATCTGTTGTCGAGCGTCGTAGAAATGGGTACAAGTAGTGGCGGGGGCGGTGGAGGGGGATTCACCTGATGACTGCGATGCTCCGTCCTGGCTCGCGAATGAGGGGCGCGCTCCTGGCGAGTGCGATCGCGGCCGTCCTGGTAGGTGGGGCCGTCCCCGCCGCCCCCGGGGCGCCCGCTGGGGCGCAGGCGGCGCCCGGCGCGCCGGCCGCCGTGGTGGAGGGCCCGCTGCCGGGCACCGTTCCCGGTGATCGGCTGGCGCCGGCCATCGAGGACACGTACCCCTGGTTCTCGACCACGGTCGACCTGGCGGGCGCCGGGTACGTCGAGCAGGAGTTCATCCTGTCCGGGAACGCGGACGCCTACAGCGCCGCGGGAACGCTCCTGGCCGAGGACGTCCCGTATCGGACCCGCATCATCGTGCGCCGGCCCGAGCGCAACCGGCAGTTCAACGGAGATGTCCTGGTGGAGTGGCAGAACGTCACCGCCGGGTACGACCTCGACGCGTTGTGGAGCCCACAGCAGATAATCGATCGCGGCTACGCGTGGGTGGGTGTGTCGGCCCAGCGCGTCGGGGTCTCCCAGCTGGCCGGATGGAGCCCGGCCCGCTACGGCACCCTCGACGTCACCGGCGGCGGCCGGTTCACGGCCGACGAGATGTCCTACGACATCTTCACCCAGGCGGCCCGGGCGCTGCGGGCGCCCGAGGGCGTGTCGCCGCTGGGCAACCTCCGGGTCGACGACCTGCTGGCCGTCGGCGCCTCCCAGTCCGCCGGGCGGATGGCGATCTACTACCAGTCGGTCCTGCCCCAGATCTCGCCGGTGTTCGACGGCTACGCCTTCGTCGTCGGCGCCGCGCCCACCCGTGTCGGCCCCGAGCCGGTCTTCCAGATCCTGTCGGAGACCGACGTCCGCAGCGCGGTCCGGCCGGCCGACACCGACCACTTCCGGCGCTGGGAGGTGGCCGGCGCGGCTCACTCGGGCTTCCACGGCAACGCCTACCGTGCCCCCCTGGTCCAGCGGGACCTGGGCGGCGCGGCTCCGGTCACCTGCGACCAGCCCCCGCTCAGCCACGTGCCGCTCCAGGATGTCCTGGGCGCCGCCTACGACCACCTGGTCCGCTGGATCGACGACGGCACCCCGCCGCCGACGGCCGAGCCCCTGGCGTTCAACCCCGACGGCACCAAGGCCCGCGACGCGCTGGGGATCGCCCAGGGCGGCATCCGGCTGTCCCAGGTCCAGGTCCCGACGGCGCTGAACACCGGCGACAACAGCGGCGCCGGCTTCTGCCGCCTGTTCGGCACCCACATCCCGTTCGACGCCGCCACGCTCGACCAGATGTACCCGAGCCACGACGGCTACGCCGCCATGGTCAAGTCCGTGGGCCTGGCCAACGTCGCCGCCGGCTACATCGGCCCCGAGGACGAGCACCGCGACCGCGCCGAGGCCAACCGCTCCGACGTGGGCGGCTGATCCGGATCAGTCCGAGCCTGGCAGCAGCGTCGCCCGGTGCTGCCAGGCGAGGGCCAGGGCGGCAGCGCCCGCGGCTTGCATAGGGGATGTGGTCACGATCGAACCGACCGTGGCCTCGTCGAACGGGTGGTGGCCGGTCACGTGGCCTTCGGCGTTGACGGCGACCGCGCCGGCGAACAGGGCGTCGTAGACGCCGGCGTCGAACACGACCGCGACCAGGATGTCGGTCACCAGGCTGAGGGGGTCCACGCCGAGGCCGAGGAAGTGGGCCGTGATGCAGCCGTCGCGGCGGGCCTCGTCGAGCGCCCGGAAGAACGGCCCGTCCGCGCCCGGCTGCTCCGGGGCACCCAGGAACTCCTCGTGGTACTCCCGGGAGAGGGAGCGCCACAGGTCGAAGTCGTCGTGCTGGTGCTCGGGCCCAGGGCCCGAAGGTTGGAAGACGCCGACCGGCATCACCTGGGTCATCCCGCCCGCGTGGGCCACCTTGGCGGCGTCGCGGCGGTGGAGGACGAAGGTCGCACCCGCGGGGGACCGGCGGAGCGTGAGGGCGCTGATCGCCACCATCACCGGGCGGCGGGCCACGTCGCACGGGTCGCCGATCATCGAGCGTAAGGGGAGGTCGGGCGGAACGGCTGCGGGGGCGAGGCGGCGGGCGTCGGCCAGCTCGTGGGCGGCTGCCTCGCACGTGTTGATCACGTCGAAGTACCGGCCCAACCCGAAGCCGAGGTCGACCCGGCCGGGGCCCGCGCTCACGTCCAGCAGGCGGTAGCAGGGGCGATCCTCGAACACTCGGGGCGGGGCCAGGTCCGCGACCGCCTCGGCGTAGGTCGCGTAGGGCCCGCAGTCGGGCTCTGTCCCGTTCACCGGCGGGTCGGCGGCCGGTTCGCGCCAGGCCAGGCGCACGTCGGCGAGGGGGACCGGGGTGGTGCGGACCCAGTCGGGGCGGGTCAGCAAGCCCGTGCCGGCAGCGCGCGGATGGTCGGGGTACAGGGTCTCGGCCGCCCAGAGCGCCAGCTCGTGGCGATGGTCGTCGAGGTAGCGGCGGCCCTCGCGCCACCCTGCGGCGAAGGACATCAGGGGAGCCTAGAAGCGCAGGCGAGCGCGGATCGGGCGGTGGTCCGAGAGGGTCTGGGGGAGGACCTCGGCGCGGAGGACCTTGACCGCGGGGGTCACCAGGATGTGGTCGGTCTGGCTGTGAGGGCGGAGCGACGGGTAGGTGCGGCCGCGGACTGCTCGGCGCCAGCCGGGGCCGGCCAGGCGGTCGGCGCACCAGCCCCACATGTTCATGTCGCCCGCGAAGGCGGCGGGCGTGGAGGCCGGAGGTAGGGCCGCGCGGAGGGCGGGGCGTAGGCGCCAGACCGGGTCCTTGAGCAGGGGCATGTGGGTGCCGGCGACCGTGAACGGGACCGCGCCGCCGGCGTCGACGGAGGCGAGGACCAGCGCGCGGCGGCCGGGGTCGCGGGGGAGCTGGGGGGGTAGGGGGGCGACGGCGGACGAGACGACGGGGAGGCGGGACAGCACGGCGACCACCCAGTCGCCGTCGCCGGCCGGGCCGGAGCGGGCCACCAGCCGGACCTGGTCGTGGCACGAGGCCCGGGCGACCGTGAACGTGCCCGCGACCGCGTAGCCCAGGGCGGACGCCACCGCCACGACGTCGCCCTCCTCGCCGTCGGGGACCCAGGCCTCCTGGACGACCAGGACGTCGGTGTCCACCTCCTTGCACGCGGTGACCACGTCGTAGAACGGGGCGTCGTGGCCGCCCGGGCCGCGGCCCATGTGCAGGTTCAGGCTCCCCAGCGTCAGCTCCGGCATGGAGCCGCCAGTCTCGCGAACCGACCTCGGGGAACGACAGCTAGCGCAGGTCCGGCGGGAAGCGCTCGTCGCCCTCGGGGGCGCCGTCGGGGAACACCAGGAACATGATCTGCGAGGCGTGGGCCACCAGGGTGCCGTGCTCGTCCCACAGCGCGGCCTCCACCGACGCGTAGCCGTCGCCCGCCTGGCGGGCCCGCAGGTGGGCGAGCAGCCAGCGGGACCGGGCCTCGGCGAACACGTGGACCGTCAGGTCGGCGCTGGGCGGCAGCCACTGGCGGCCGAGCGGGCCCATCCGCTGGCCCACCGACGACGGCATCAGGTCCGCCAGGGCGACGACCGCCAGGGGGTCGAGAGCCCCCGACGGCAGCAGCGGCGGGTCGTCGAAGGAGTACCAGAACGCGCACTCGGACGAGGTCGGGACGTACGGCTCCCACGGCGGGCGCCCGATCACCGGCCGGCCCTCGACCTGCTCCCAGAACGGGAACGGGTCCTCCTGGAACTCGGAGGCCACCTCGGGCGGCGGAGGGTCCCGGAACGACGGCGCGCCGGCCGGGAGCGCCACCGACGGCATGGTCAGGTCGGTGAACTCGAAGCCGGGCCGGTCCCGGCCGAACACCGCCACCGTGGTGTGGCCCACGTCCGCGCCCGCCGCCCGCGTGGTGGCCGTGACCTGCGACATCGACCGGCCCCGCCGCAGCACCGACACGTCGATCGTGACCGCGCCCGCGGGCACGGCCGAAGCGAACACCGTCGTCTGCGTGCGCAACCGCTGCCCGGGATCGGCCAGCTCCGCGGTCATCGCCGCGGTGGCCAGCGCCGCCATGGTGCCGCCCTGGGGGATCACCGGGCAGTTCCAGCACGGGTCGACGTCGACGTGGTAGCGGCCCGGCTGGTCGGGATCGGCCTGCAGCCGCGCCATCTGGTCCGCGAAGGAAGGGGTGCCCACCGCTCAAGTGTGGTCCGCCCGCCCACCGCGCAAGGTGTGGATTTCGTCACCTTGCATGGCCCGCTAGCTTGAAGGGCAAACAGACCGCGGGAGCTCGGGCCACCGGGCTGAGAGGGCGCAGCAGGCGCCGACCGCCGAACCTGATCCGGGTAATGCCGGCGAAGGGAGTGATGCTGCATGGGCATCCGCCGCAAGACGTATGTTGCGGGGACCCGTCCCGACGTGCGCGTGCCGTTCTGCGAGGTCGCGCTCGATCCGCCGAACGAGCCGGTCCGCCTGTACGACACCAGCGGCCCGGGGAGCGATCCCCGCGCCGGCCTCGAACCGCTGCGTGCGGCCTGGATCCACGAGCGGGGCGACGTCGAGCACTACACCGGGCGGGTGGCCAGCCTGCGCGACGACGGCCGGGCCTCGTTCCGCGCCGGGCGCTCGGGTGCCGAGCCGTTCCCGGGCGCCAGCGCGGACACGCCCCGCCTGCGGGCCGCGCCGGGGCGCACCGTGACCCAGCTCCACTACGCCCGGCGGGGCGAGATCACCCCGGAGATGGAGTTCATCGCCCTGCGGGAGGGCCTGGACCCCGAGATGGTCCGGGACGAGGTGGCGCGGGGCCGGGCGATCATCCCCGCCAACGTCAACCACCCCGAGTCCGAGCCGATGATCATCGGCAGCCGCTTCCTCACCAAGATCAACGCCAACATCGGCACGTCCGCGGTGACGTCCTCGGCCGCCGACGAGGTGGACAAGCTCACCTGGGCCACCAAGTGGGGCGCCGACACGGTCATGGACCTGTCCACCGGCCGGGACATCCACACCACCCGGGAGTGGATCATCCGCAACAGCGCGGTGCCGATCGGCACGGTCCCGATCTACCAGGCGCTGGAGAAGGTCGACTCAAGCCCCGAGGACCTGACCTGGGAGATCTTCCGCGACACGGTGATCGAGCAGGCCGAGCAGGGCGTGGACTACATGACGATCCACGCGGGCGTGCTGCTGCGCTACATCCCGCTCACCGTCGAGCGCGTGACGGGCATCGTCAGCCGGGGCGGCTCGATCCTGGCCGCCTGGTGCCTGGCGCACCACAAGGAGAACTTCCTCTACACCCACTTCGCCGAGCTGTGCGAGATCTTCGCCGCCTACGACGTGGCCTTCAGCCTGGGCGACGGGCTGCGGCCCGGGTCGATCGCCGACGCCAACGACGAGGCCCAGCTGGCCGAGCTGGCCACCCTGGGCGAGCTGACCCGGGTGGCGTGGGACCATGACGTCCAGGTCATGATCGAGGGACCGGGCCACGTGCCGATGCACAAGATCAAGGAGAACGTCGAGCTCCAGCAGCAGCTGTGCGGCGAGGCGCCCTTCTACACGCTCGGACCGCTGGTCACCGACATCGCCCCCGGCTACGACCACATCACCTCGGCCGTCGGCGCCGCGATGATCGGATGGTTCGGCACGGCCATGCTCTGCTACGTGACGCCCAAGGAGCACCTGGGCCTGCCCGACCGCGACGACGTGAAGGCGGGCGTGATCGCCTACAAGATCGCGGCCCACGCCTCCGACCTGGCCAAGGGCCATCCCCAGGCCCAGGCCTGGGACGACGCCCTGTCCAAGGCCCGCTTCGAGTTCCGCTGGCAGGACCAGTTCGACCTGGCCCTCGACCCGGACACGGCCCGGGCGTACCACGACGAGGACCTCGACGTGGATACGGACTTCTGCGCAATGTGCGGGCACGACTGGTGCAGCGTGCGGATCTCGAAGGAGATCGTGGAGTTCGCGTCCGGGAAGGACGAGGCGTCGCAGCGGGGGCG
>DATBGF010000099.1:0-9530 GCA_036558145.1 Acidimicrobiales bacterium | reverse complement strand
AGGTAGCCCTCGCCCCGGGCCAGCATCCCGGGCAGCACCGCCCGGGCCGCGTAGACGTGGCTCTGGACGTTGACCCGCCAGATGCGCTCCCAGGACTCGTCCGGGACCTCGACCCCGCCGATGGCGATGATCCCGGCGTTGGCGCAGAACAGGTCGATGGGCCCGAAGCCGTCCTCGGTGCGCTCCACGAGGGCGTGGACGTCGGGCTCGGACCCGACGTCCACCCGGAGGCCGAGTGCGGGGGTGCCCGTAGCCCCGAGGTCGGCGGCCACCCGCTCGGCGGCCTCACCGTCGATGTCGGCGACCACCACGGCCCGCGCCCCTTCGGCGGCGAAGGCCCGGCACAGGCCCTCGCCGATCCCGCCGCCGCCGCCCGTGACGACGGCGACGCGCCCGGCCAGCTCCATCAGCCGCGGCCGGCCATGTACTTGGCCATGCCTTCGGCGTAGCGCTTCAGGTCGGGGTCCGACGCCAGCACCGGCTCGAACTTCTTCCAGGCCGCGGCCTTCTTGTGCGGGTAGTACTCGGTGGGCCACAGGCCTTCGTGGGGCCGGTAGGACTTGAGCACGTTGCGGGCCACGGTGACCTTGTGGACCTCGTCGACGCCGTCCATGACCGCCATGGTCGGCGCCCCGGCCCACATGGCCTGGAGCGGCGTGAGGTCGGTGACGCCGAGCGAGCCGTAGACGTGGATGGCCCGGTACGAGACCTCCCGCAGCACCTTGGCGCAGGTGTACTTGCACGCCGCGATCTGGGTGCGGGACGCCTGGGTGGAGGAGTTGTCGATGGTCCACGCCGTCCACAGCACCATCAGGCGCAGCATGTTGATGTCGGCGTAGGAGTCGGCGATGGCCTGCTGCACCATCTGGTGCTCGGCGATGATCTGGCCGTGCGACTCGCGCGACAGCGCCCGCTCGCACATCATGTCGAAGGCCAGCTTGCACTGGGCGATCGAGCGCATCGCGTGGTGGATGCGGCCGCCGCCGAGGCGCCGCTGGGCCAGCACCTTGGCCCCGTCGGGCGGGCCCAGCAGGTGGTCGAGCGGGACCCGCACCTCGTTGTAGCGGATGTGGGAGTGGGCCCGGGGGCTGTCGGGCATGAACTCGACGCCCGGTGTCTTGGTGGGCACCACGAACATGCCCGTGGTGGTCATGACGAAGAGGAGGTCGGCGTAGCGGCCCGCGCTGGTGAACCACTTCTCGCCGTTGATGACCCACTCCTCGCCGTCCTGGACCGCGCTGGTCTTGAACAGGTTGGGGTCGGAGCCGCCCTGGGGCTCGGTCATCGAGTAGGCGGACCACATCTCCTGGTTCATGAGCGGGACCAGCCACCGCTCCTTCTGCTCGTCCGTGCCGTAGGCGGCGAGCAGCTCCATGTTGCCGGTGTCGGGAGCGGCGGTGCCGAAGAACCCGGGCGCGGCGGGATAGCGGCCGAGGATCTCGTTGACCAGCGCCAGCTTGAGCTGGCCGAAGCCGGGGCCGCCCAGCTCCTTGTCGAGGAACAGGGCCCACAGGCCGCGGTCCTTGATCTGCTGCTGCAGGCCGCGGGCCAGCGCCTTGACCTTGGGGTCGTTGGTGCGCAGCGCCACCGGGAACACGGTGTTGAAGGGCTCGATCTCCTCCCGGCAGAACTGATCGATCCAGTCGAGCTGCTCCTGGAACTCGGGCTCGGTGGAGAAATCCCAGGCCATTGGTGGTCCCCCTGAACTAATGCATACGCATCGGTGGCTGGTGCAGACGCATGCTAGCCGGTCGGGAAGAGCAGCACCTCGGGGTCGTTCGCGGCCCCCGGCCCGTGCAGCCGGGCCTGCTCGGCGATGCGCTGGGCCAGCACGGCGCGCTGGTTGACGTAGCCCTTGTCCGTGATCTCGCCGCCGTCGATCGCGGGTGGCTCGGCCAGCACGAGGACCCGCCCGATGCGAGTCGAGGACTGCGGGTGGGCGGCGTTGTGCGTCTCCACGGCGGCCCGCAGGCCCTCCCGGTCCTCCGCGGTGAGCCACACCAGCGCCCCCAGCTCGGGCCCGTCGTGGCCGGTGAGGACCGCGTCGCGGATCAGCCCGGCGCCGGCCGACACCAGCGCGGTGCGCACGGTTCCGACGTTGACCCAGGTACCGGTGGCCAGCTTGAAGTCCTCGGCCACCCGGCCGTCGAACACGATGCCGCGCTCGGGGTGCTCGGGGTCGACGAAGCGGCCGGCGTCGCCCATCCGGTAGAAGCCCTCGTCGTCGAAGGCGGCCGCCGTCGCCTCGGGCTCGCCCAGGTAGCCGGGCGTGACGTTGGGCCCCTTCACCCGCAGCTCGTGGGTGCGCTCGGTCGGCACGAGCTTCACGGTCACGCCGGGGACCGGGACGCCGATGCAGCCCGGCCCGTCCAGCGGGAAGTGGGCGGTGGTGGCCATGGGCGCGGTCTCGGTCGAGCCCCACGAGGCGGTGAAGGGGATGGGACGGTCCACCGTGCGCCGGGCCAGCGCGGCGAGGCGGTCCCAGGACGCCTGGGGCAACGCCGCTCCGGCGTAGAGGATGAGCCGCAGGTTGGCGAAGAAGCGCTCGGCCAGGCCGGCGTCGGCCTCCAGGTGGGGGAGGAGCGCGGCGAAGCCCGCGGGCACGCTGAAGAAGGCGTTGGGCGACACCTCGGCCAGGTTGGCCAGCGTGGTCTCGATCAGGCCCGGCGCCGGGCGGCCGGCGTCGATGTACAGCGTCCCGCCCGACCACAGCACCAGGCCGACGTCGTGGCTGCCACCGAAGGTGTGGCTCCAGGGCAGCCAGTCGACCAGCACGACGGGCTCCTCGGTGGTGAAGGGCCACACCTGGCGGGTCATCTGCTGGTTGCAGCACAACATGCGGTGGGTGGTGAGCACGCCCTTGGGCGGCCCGGTCGACCCGGAGGTGAAGAGGATCTTGGCCACGGTGTCGGGGCCGACCGCCTCGGCCGCCGCCTCGATCTCGTGGCCGGGAGCGGTGGCCAGCAGGCCGGCCAGCGGCATGGCCCGCTCGTCGGGCGCCGACGCCACCACGGTCGCGTCCCCGAGGTCGACCGCGGCCAGCGCCCGGGCGTGGGGCTCGACGTCGCCCACGTACACGAGGCCCGGGCGGGCCCGGCGCATGACGTGGGCGAGCGTGGAGAAGTCGGTGCTCTGCAGCGAGTAGGCGGCGGAGACGGGCGCGACGGGGACGCCGGCCACGAAGCCGCCGAGCGTCACGAGGAGGTGGTCGGCGCTGTTGCCGGACAGGATCACGACGGGGCGCTCGGGGCCCAGGCCCCGCTCCAGCAGCGCCTGGCCGATGGCCTGCGCGCCCTGCCAGGCCTGGCCGTAGGTGAGGCGGCGCCAGGCACCGTCGTCGTCGCGCTCGCACAGCAGGTCGGCGTCGGGACGGCTGCGGGCCTGGCGGGCGAGCACGGCGCCGACGCTGCGCTCGTAGGGCTCGAGTGATGTGCGCGACCTCAGCAGCCAGGAGCCGTCGTCACGCCGTTCGGCCGCGATGTCGGGCCGGGCGAAGGTTTGCACGGCCGCACGGTAGGCCAGACGCGCCGATGGCGGCCGCCGAAGCGACCGCCATCGTGCGCCCGAGAGGACTCGGTGTCAGCCGGGGCAGGTGTTCCGGTAGTCCGATGCGCCGCTGGTGACCAGCGGGCAGATGAACGACTCGTAGCGGGTGTCGTCGTCCACATAGCGCTTCAGCCACACCAGCATGGACCGGGCCTGGATGGTGTTGAGCGTCGTGCCGAGGCCGTGGCTCTGGCCGGACACCACGACCAACGCCTTCTCCGAGGCGGCCGGGATGCTGTTGTAGAACGGGATCGAGTGCTGGTTCACAGCCGCGATCGTGTCGTTCTGGGCGCCGACGATCAGCGACGGCACGTCCACCCCGCTGAAGTTCGTCGACGAGCTGTTCCACGGCTGGAGCGCCACGGCCGCCTGGATGGCGGAGTTGCGGTCGGCCGCGATGAGCGTGCCGCCGCCACCCATGGAGTGGCCGCTTACGGCCAAGCGGTTCCGGTCGATCCGGCTCGCAGCCACGCTGTTGTTCACCAGATAGTTCAGCGCGTTCTGGAGCTGGGTGGCCCGGGACGACGGGTTGTCGAACCGCGAGTCCGTGTTGATGGCGAACACCACGAAGCCGTGCGACGCGATGCGCGGGCCGACCCAGGTGTAGCTGGCGTTGGTGGCCGTGAAGCCCGGTGCGAAGGCGATGGCCCCGAACGTGCCCGACGTCGTCGACGTCGGGTAGGTGATGGTGCCGCCACCGAAGCCGGCGACCGAGGCCGGCACCGTCGCCGTGGTGGTGGCGAAGGTCCCGTTCGCGGTCACGTTCTGCGCAGTCGGGTTCGGGCCCTTGGCAAACGGGCTCGACTGCGCCCCGGCGGTCGTCGGCTGAGCGACGAGCGCGCCGAGCACCATGGCCACGATGGCCAAGAACGCGGTGATGGACGCGCCTACTGACCTCTTTCTCATTGACTCTTTCCCCCTCGTTGCGACACGGGCGAGCATCCGTGTGTCCGTCTCACCATAAACTGACGTGTCAGTAAATAACAAGCGAGGGTGAGTTTGTGTCACCTGTGCAACCGGTGGCCGGGGCCGGCGGCGACGGGCAGAATGAGCATGTGCGGGCACAACAGAACCGGGTGGCGACCTTGCGCGCTGCCCTGACCGGGGGGAGGGCTCCGGCCGTCGCGGCGGGGGCCGCGGTGGCGGTGGCGCTGGGGTTGGGCGTGGCGGCCGTGACGCTCGGCGCCCCGTCGGGCCCGGGGGAGCGGGCCGGCCCGGGAGGCTCCGACGCCGACGCGGCCATGCTGGTCCCCTCGGATCCAGGGCCGGCCGAGGCGGGGCCCGCCGAGCCGGTCGACCTGGGCGGGCCCACCGAGGTCGCCGGGGCGTACGATCCGGCCACGCCCGCCGTGACCGGCGACGGCGCGGTGCCGGTCGAGCCGGCCGCGCCGGTCGGGCTCGTCGCGGGCCCCGACCCTGGCACGTCCGTGACGACCACCTCGACCACCCGCCCGCCGAGCACCGCGACCACCACGCCGCCCGATGGGAGCGGTGGTCTGCTCGATGCCGTCGTCCGTCTCCTCGGCGGAGCCTGAGCAAATCATGAGACAGTGGGCGACGTGAGCCGCGTCTCCTTCGCGCGCCGGCTGAGCGACCTCGCCGACGCCGATCCCGACCGCTTGGCCGTCACGTGCGGGGAGACCAGCCTGACCCGGCGCGGGCTCGACCACGACGCGACGGCGCTGGCCCGCGACCTGGCCGCCCGGGGCGTGGCGACCGGCGACATGGTCACGATCGCGCTGCCCAACTCGGTCGAGTGGTTCGTCGCGACCGTCGCAGCCTGGAAGCTGGGCGCCATCCCCCAGCCGGTCGGGGCCCACCTGCCGGTGCCCGAGCTGCAGGCCATCATCGAGCTGGCCGACTCCGCCGTGGTCATCGGCGGCCCGCCGGAGGCGGCGGGCGAGCGGCCCTGGCTGCCCGTAGGCTACCGGCCCGAGCCGGCGCCGCCGCACGCGCCGCCGCTGCCCGACGCCGTGTCGCCCGCCTGGAAGGCCCCGACCTCGGGCGGCTCCACCGGGCGGCCCAAGCTCATCGTCTCGGGCGAGCCCGGCCTGGTCGACCCGAGCGGTCCGTCGCCGCTGCGGTTCGTGCCCCGCACCTGCCTGGTGATGCCGGGGCCGCTGTACCACAACGGCCCGGTCGTCTGGTCGTGCCAGGCGCTGCTGACCGGCGGCCACGTGGTGGTGCTGCCCCGCTTCGACGCCGAGGCCACGCTGGCCGCCGTCGAGGCCCACCGGGCCCAGGTCGTCTACCTGGTGCCCACGATGATGAGGCGGATCTGGCGGCTCCCCACCGAGGTGCGCGAGCGCTACGACCTGTCCTCGCTGCGCGTCGTCTGGCACCTGGCCGAGCCCTGCCCGGTGTGGCTCAAGGAGGCGTGGATCGCCTGGCTCGGGCCCGAGCGCATCGTCGAGCTCTACGGCGGCACCGAGGGCCAGGCGGCCACGGTGATCACCGGCGTGGACTGGCTGGCGCACCGGGGCTCGGTCGGCCGGCCCGTGAGCGGCGAGATCATGATCTGCGACGCCGCCGGCGAGCCGGTCCCGCCCGGCACCGAGGGCGAGGTGTGGCTGCGCAGCGGCCGGGAGCGGCCCACCTACCGCTACATCGGGGCCGAGGCCCGCACGCGCGACGGCGGCTGGGAGTCGCTCGGCGACATGGGCCACGTGGACGAGGACGGCTTCCTGTACCTGGGCGACCGCCAGGCCGACATGATCCTGTGCGGCGGGGCCAACGTGTACCCCGCCGAGGTCGAGGCGGTGCTGGCCGAGCACCCCGCGGTCCGCAGCTGCTGCGTCATCGGCCTGCCCGACGAGGACAGGGGCAACCGCGTCCACGCCATCGTGGAGGCCGACCCGGCCACGGTCGCCGAGGCGGACCTGATCGCGTTCGTGGCCGAGCGCCTGGCCCGCTACAAGGTGCCGCGCACGGTCGAGCTGGTCGACGAGGCCCTGCGCGACGACGCCGGCAAGATGCGCCGCAGCGAGCTGCGCCGCCGGCGGCTGGCCGCGCTGGAGGAGAGCGGCACCTAGTCCAGCGTCGAGCCGCCGGTGGACGGGTTGCCGGCGCCCAGGAAGAAGATGCCCGGGTAGCCGTCGGTCTCGAACCCGTCGCTGGGGTTGGAGCGCAGTGTCGAGCCCTCGATGGCGAGCGAGCCGGTGCGGTCGTTGCTGACGAAGAACACCGCCCCGCCGCCCTCGTTGGCGTGGTTCGACTCGATGACCGTGCCCACGATGCGGATGGTGAACAGGTCGCCGTCCGCGTAGATGGCGCCGCCGCTGCCGCCGCCGGGGGTGCCGCCCCGGGCCGGGTTGGCCCCGTTGCCGATGGCCTCGTTGTGGCTGAACACGCTGTTGTAGATCTGCCACGACACGCCGATGCTGGACAGCGCCCCGCCGTTGGAGCACGAGCCGCCCTGGCCGGGCGCCCCGCCGAACGTGCTGTCGACGATGTAGACCGGCAGGCCCTGGGACTGGCTGAGCACCCGGATGGCCGCGCCCCCCAGGTCCGGTCCGGTGCCGTCGCAGACGTTGCGGAAGAAGCGTGAGCTGACGACCTTGAGCCGGCCGCCCCGCACGAAGATGGCGCCGCCGCCCCCGCCTTCGGTCATCTCGCCGGTGGAGTTGCCGTCGACGAACGTGAGGTTCTGCACGGTGAGCCGGGGGTGGTCCTGGTCCTGGCAGTGCGAGGTGGTGTGGACCTGCGCGGCGTCGCAGGTGTTCATGTACAGGATGCGGCGCTGGCCGCCGCCGCTGAGGGTCACCTTGCCGCCGCCGTCGATCACGATCTCTGGCCCGGTGTCGTTGCGGATCTTGGCGGTGGCCGTCAGCGTGATCGTCACCGGGTCGGGCCCGCAGTTGAACGTGATGATCCCGCCGGCGGCCACCGCGTCGACCACCGCGCCCGAGGTGCAGCTGGCGGGGCTGCCGTTGCCGATCACGTGGTCCGGGTGGGAGGTGTCGACGGCGCGCGCCTCGGCGGGCACCCCGGCACCGCCGCCCGGGTTACCGGCGGCCACGGACGGGTTGGCCGGGCGCTCGCTGTGCACAGCGCGGTTGCGCAGTGGCGGGAACGTGGACGGTGGCTCGGCGGCCGGCGGGGCGGTCGTGGGCACCTCGGACGCGGGTGCGCTGGTGCTCGTCGGCCCGGCCATCCCCAAGTTGTCATCTTGTGACGATCCGCACGCGACCACGGCGAGCATCGCCGCGCCGATCAGGATCGCGTGCGCCCCCCAGCGGCGTTGCATGGGGCGGGACCGTAGCCGACACGCAGCACTTCGTACGTGCACGTCACCCGAACGCAGCTTGCGGGATCGCCGACTCGGCGTATGCTGACACGTCAGTAAGCAGTCAGCGGAGCTTTACATTCACCGCGCGGCCGGGGTTGGACGGGGCCGGTAGCGTAGCTGGGTGTTGTCGCGGCGTGCTATGTCCGCGCCGCAGGTCTTTTGTCAGTGGGGAGGAGAAGACTGGTGGGCGAACCGAGCACACGCAGGCTGGCACCCGAAGAGCGCAAGGCGCTGCTCGTGGCCGCCGCGGAGGAGACCTTCGCGACGCGTGGCTACACCCAGGCCGGCCTGGCCGAGGTGGCCACGCTGGCCGGCGTCTCCAAGACGCTGCTGTACCACTACTTCCCGGACGGGCGCCCCGAGCTCTACCGCGAGGTGATGGAGCGCCTCGTGGGCGAGGTGGTGGAGGCCGTGCAGGCCGCGGTGCGGGCGCCGACCACGACCGAGCGCCGCCTGTCGGCCCTCGTCGCCACGATCATCGACTACTTCGACGAGCGCCCGGACGCCTATCGCCTGCTGATCCTGGAGCCGTGGGGCTCGGGCGATCCCGGCGTGGTCGCCCAGGCCATCGCCGCGCGTGCCCGCCTCGCCGGCGAGCTCAACGGCCTGCTGGCGTCGGCCGGCCAGCCGCTGCCCGTGACGATGGCCGGCAGTGCCGCCGCGCTCGGCGCGCTGTTCCACGTCTGCGAGCTCCGCAACGCGGGCCAGCTCGGCCGCGACGAGGCGGTGGACTCCGCTCACGCGTTCGTGCACGCCGGGCTCGTCGCGCTCGAGCTCGTCTGAGGCTCAGTCGTCGGGGTCGGGCGACCCGACGATCAACCGGAGGCGCCCCAGGCCGCGGTCCGCGCCCGGCGCCGGTTGGCCGCCGGGCTCGCCGGCGCGCACGCCCAGCAGGCTGCGGACCAGCGTGCCGTGGCCCGGGCTGGTCCGCACGCTCAGCTCGCCCCGCCCCAGGTTGGTGAACAGCTGCATGGCGGCCAGGCCCGAGCCGCCGCCGGCCCCGTCCAGCTCGAAGCCGATGCCGTCGTCGCGCACCTCGACCAGGACGTTGCCGCTCCGCTCGGTCACCGACACGGTCACCTCGTGGGCGTGGGCGTGGCGGGCCGCGTTGAGCAGGGCCTCCTGGGCGATGCGGTAGACGATGGTCATCGTGCTGCGGTCGAGCTCCAGCGCGGGGTCGACGTGCACGTTCACCGTGCGGGCGGAGCGCTCGTGGTACAGCTCGGAGGCGTAGGCCGCGAGGGCGGCCGCCAGCGCGCTGTCGTCCCCGCTGCTGGTGAACGCGGGCGGGCGCATGGCGACCATGAGCCGGCGCAGCTCCTCGGCCCGGTCGCCGAGGTCGCCCTGGAGCTGGGCGATCGTCTCCCGCACCGCCAGCGCCGTGTCGCTCGGCAGCGTCAGGGACACGTTCTGGACGATGGCCGACAGCGTCGCCAGCGAGCCGACGGTCTGGGTGTGGAGCTCGGTGACCGTGCGGTGGCGGTCGTGCTCGAGGGCCCGGACCATGTTGGCCAGCAGCAACCGGCGCTCTTCGGCCATGGCGGCCAGCTCGGCGTTGAGGCGCCGGGCCTCGCGGCTCATCAGCGTGTAGCGCACCGCGTTGAGCAGGATGACCACCAGCATGAGCACGATCAGGTAGGCCACCTCCCAGGGCCGGCTGTCCCGGGTGGCCAGCACCCAGACCGCCACCACCGGT
>DATBGF010000098.1:0-14493 GCA_036558145.1 Acidimicrobiales bacterium | reverse complement strand
GGATCGTCAGGTCGTGGACCTCGCCGGCCTCGTCCACCGCCACGCCCTCCGAGCAGACCCAGCCCAGCCCCATGTGGGCGGCGCCCATGCAGTACGAGCGCAGCACG
Source organism: Acidimicrobiales bacterium (assembly GCA_036558145.1). Classification (GTDB taxonomy): domain Bacteria; phylum Actinomycetota; class Acidimicrobiia; order Acidimicrobiales; family VFJN01; genus ZC4RG19. The sequence goes on along the minus strand of DATBGF010000098.1, from coordinate 14,386 downwards.
ACCTCGTCGAGCACCGGGCCGCAGTCCGTCACCTGCACGGCGACCGACGGCGACTCGCCGAAGCGGACCCGCGCGTGCGCGGAGGCGCCCTCCGGGGAGCGGACCGTGGCTTCGCCGTCGCCCGCAGGCCTCGCCGCGGCGAGGAGCGCCGCGGCCTCGGCCCAGCCCGCGGCGCGCAGGTCCCACGACGTGGGCGGGCCGGGGACCGGGACCGGCTCGACCACCAGGCCGGGGGCGACCACGGCGATCGCCGCGACCGCGGCCTCGCTCCCGGGCGTGGCGGCGATCCGCAGGATGCCGGTGCCGTCGGGCCGGATGCCGCCCGCCACCGGCGGGCGCTTGGGGCCGAGGCGGACCGCGTCCTCCCGGCTCAGCAGCGTGCGGACCGGGCGGCCGTGGGCGTCGGCCAGGCTGCGGGCGGCCGCCGTCACGAGCGACGACAGCTTCCCGCCGAAGGCGCCGCCGTTGGCCAGCGGCGTGGCCGGCGTGCCGCCGGGAGCGCACCAGGCGGCGTCGAGCTCCAGGTAGCCGGGCTCGACCCAGGTCGTGCGCAGCGTCGCAGTCCAGTCGCCCGGCGGCACCTCGATCGGGTGACGCAGGTCCGCCGTGGTCCGGCGGCCCTGGACCTTGCCCGCCGCGGCCCGGGCGTCGGCCAGAGTCTCGCCCACCACCCACTCGCCCTCGGCGTCGAGCACGGCCACCAGGGCGTCGTCGGGCGCGGTGTCGTCGGCGAAGCCGCCGTGGCCCAGCGCCACATCCGGCGCCACCTGCTGGGGGGACCGGCCCTCGATCGTCGCCCGCTGCGACGCCGCCGCCAGGTCGCGGCCGGCAGCAGGCGAAGCACCGCCACCGGAGTGCGCCGACCAGGCGTCGAGGATCGTCCGCCAGCCCGTGCACCGGCACAGGTGGGCGAGCAGCGCCTGCTCGACCGCGGCCTCGCCCGCGTCGGGAGACCGGGAGGCCAGGCCGGACAGTCGCACGATGATCCCGGGGGTGCAGAACCCGCACTGGCTGGCGCCGGTGGCGCAGAAGGCTTCGCCCCACGCCGCCTGCTCCTCGGCCGGCAGGCCGTCCAGCGTGGTGATCGACCGTCCCCGCACCCGCCGGGCCGGGGTCACGCACGCCACCCGGGGCTGGCCGTCGACCAGCACCGTGCAGCACCCGCACTGGCCCTGGGGGCTGCAGCCGTCCTTCACCGACGTCAGGCCCAGCCGCTCGCGCAGGACCGTCAGCAGCGTGGCGCCGTCGTCGGGCACCTCGACCGCGCGGCCGTCGACCACCAGGGAGAGCGTGGGCACGGATCGAGGATAAGACCGGCGTTGCCCGGCGCTTCAGCCGGCGAGGCCGGCGACCTGGCGGGCGACGTCCGCCGCGACGCTGGTCGAGGCGTCGGGCTGGGACTGGTTGACCGCGACCTGCACGCCCACGTCACCCGCCACGAGGTACACCCAGTCCGAGAACGGTGGTTCGCCTGCCGGCTGGATCAGCAGGTAGTCCACGGCGCTCAGCCGCATCCCCAGGGCACCCGGGAGCCCGGGCACATCGAACTGCTGCACCGCATCGTAAGCACGGAGGCGAGCCTCGTTCAGAGCCCACGCCTGCGCCGCCTCGGGAGAGCCGAACCTGTACGCGTCGACGCGCACTCCTCCCAACGCTCCCACCTCCTGCCACACCCGGGCGTAGCCCTCGAGCGCGCCCGGCACGACCTCAGGCGGGTAGGGGAAGTCCTGCGTCTGCTGGTAGCCGTCGCCTACGCCGGCCGGCATCAGCTCGGACAGCGCGCCGAAAGGCCGCAAGCCCACGTCGCGGATCCCCTCGTTGAGCAGCGCGATCAGATGTGGGGTCGCGTCCGTGGCATGACCACAGATGCGTCGCTCGCCATCCTGGTCGAGGACCACCGTCACCTGGGGAGTGTCGAACTCGACGCCACCGAAGCTGACCCAGTACTGCAACTCGACCGCGTTGAGGTGCTCGCGCCAGCTCGGGTCCGAGTTGCCGTCGATCCACGGTGGGAGCCCGTGCGGCGGGTCGTTCACCGACACCCGTGCCAGCTCGGGACGCCCGAGGGCAGTCGTCAACCGCTCCAGCTCGTCCTGCGGCTGGCCCGTTTCATAGCCCTTCCATTGCCCGTCCCGGCAGCGCAATGCCATCGCGGCCTCGATGTCCCCGTCGGCCAGCGCTTCGACGTAGGACCTGAGCACTGCCGCGTCCGGAGGGGACGAGGCCGGCTCGCTGCCACCGCTGTCGTCGGCACCGGCCCGGCGACCGCCGTCCGACGCGCAGCCGGCAACGAACAGTGCCGCCACGGCCAGTCCGGCCAGCCACCGCTTCCCCACCACGCGCGCCCAGCCCAGCCAGCAGCGACAGGTCAGGCGGGGTCGCCGATGGCGTAGAAGCGGCCGCCGCGGGCGCCGACGAAGATGCGGCCGTTCCAGACCGCCGGGGTCGACTCGATGCAGCCCTCCAGCTGCACCGACCACAGCTCGGGCGGGGCGGCGCTGGTGTCGGACACGTCGTAGCCGTGGAGGCCGCCCTCGCAGTCGCCCTGGATCAGCGTGTCGCCCACGATGACCGCGGACTGCCAGGTGGGCGGCGGGAGCGAGAACTTCCAGCGGACGGCGCCGGTGGCCTGGTCGAGGGCGTAGACCGTGCCGCCGTCGGAGGCGGCGATGACGAGGTCCTTGTACAGCGCCGGGGTGGTCCAGAAGCCTCTGGGGTCCTTGAGCGACCACACCAGCGGGTTGTCCGGCTGTCTCGGGTCCAGCTTGATCAGCTGGCCCACCTCGGCCGCGCGCGAGTTGCCGCGCTCGTTCTCCACCCCCACGTACAGGAACCCGTCCTCGTCGATGACCACCGAGGCGTCGATGTCGTCGCCGGCCCAGTAGCGGAACACCCGGGTCGGCTCGACCCCGTCGGGCAGGCCGGACACGTCCCAGCCCTGCACCAGCCCGCCCGAGTTGGCGAAGTAGACGATGCCGTCGTGGTAGGCGACCGAGTTCTCGATCGACACGTCGTTCTGGCGGGTGTTGAGCGAGCTCAGCAGCTCGTCGTCCCAACCGGGGGCGTGGAACACCAGGTCGGGGTTGACCTGCACCAGGCCGTCGTTGCCGATCATCCGGTTGAGCTTGACGATGTGGAACTGGGAGTTCTCGCCGCCCTCGTACATGTAGTCGTCGATGATGAGCGGCGAGCCGTCCCAGTCGTCGTTCCACTTGGTCGGGCTGACCGCGTCGGCGGAGAGCGACCACAGCTCGGTGGGCTCGGGCCGGTCGAACGCCACGACGTGCATCTTGTTGTCGCGCGAGCCCGAGTAGACGAGCGGCATCCCGTCGGGGTCGATCGTCACCGATCCCTTGATGATGTCGCCGGTGGGGAAGGGCGGGATGATGTCCTCGCCGGTGTCGTAGTCCACGAAGTGGATGGCCCGGTCGTAGGCGCCGAACACCACCCAGGTGCGGCCGTCGCGCTCGAACACGGACGGCTGGCCGGTCCAGCCGCTGCCGCACCACACCTTGGTCTCGTTGCCCACGGTCGAGTCGGCGCACATCCCGCCCGAGCGCCCGGGGTAGCTCCACAGGATCTCGGGATCGGTCGGCACCGGCCCGCGGCCGTAGTAGTTGCGGGTGGCGCTGCCCCGGAACGTGAGCAGGCCCGGGGTGGCGAAGCCGGACTCCGACGCCGGCGGTGCGGCCGCCTGGGCCGGCGCCGTCGTGGTGGTGGACAGCGGGGCCGGCAGGATCGACTCCTCGCCGGCGCCGGGATCGTCCTCGCTCAGCACGAAGCGCTGGACGCCGAAGGCCGTGAGCCCGACCACGATGAGGAAGACGAGGAGCACGCCGAGCCGGCGCCGGCCGCGGCCGTTCGTCATGTGGGCGGGCCCGCTCTGCTGGCGCCGCGGCGGCCGGCCGATGGGGGTGGCCAGCCGGGGCCCGGGCAGCGCGGGCCGCTGCGCACGCTGGTCGGCCTCGTACTGGCGCCGGTCCTGGGCGGCGCCGCCGGGCTCGCGCCCGTAGGCCTCACGCTGGGACATCAGGCGGTAGGAGTCGGGGTGGTAGGCCTCGCCCTGGTTGCGACCGTCGCTGCGGCGCTCCGGGCCGTAGGGATCGGACCGTGCCTCACCGCCGTACGGGCGCGGCGCGGCCTGGTCTGGTGGTTCCCCAGGCTGTGGCATTGATGCCCGCCCTGCCCCCCAGCGGGACCGGGCCTACCTCAACTGAAGCTCTGCCCGCACCCGCAGGTGCGTTGGGCGTTGGGGTTGTCTATGGCGAAGCCTGCGCCTTGCAGCCCGTCCTTGTAGTCGAGCGTGGCGCCTTCGAGCAGCATGGCACTGGACGGGTCGACGACGACCTTCACGCCCGAGTAGTCGACCGTCCGGTCGTCTTCTGCCACGTCGGTGTCGAAGAACATCTCGTAGCTGAAGCCTGAACAGCCGCCCGGACGCACGGCGACGCGCAACGCCAGGTCAGCCACGCCCTCTTGCTCCATGAGAGTGCGGACCTTCTCGGTTGCCGTGTCGGTGAGGACGATCACTTCTCTGGTTCCTCCTCGGGGATCCCAGGACCCCTACAGGTTATCGACGTTTCGTTCAGGACGGTGACAAAGCCAGGTCGACCTGGCACGGGGTGCGGTCGGTGAGGGGGTGGAAGTCGTCCACCTCGGCCCCTCCGACGGTCACGACGAACCCCTCGACCAGGCCCTGGTGGAGGCCGCACACGATCTCGGGGTTGGCCTCGGCCAGCTCGCGGAACGGGCAGTGGGTGAAGGCCACCGTGGCCGTCCCCTCTCCCGCATCGTTTTCGATGGCGACGGCCGGGTCGAACCCCAGCTCGTCGAGCCGGGACACCAGGCCGGCCAGGCAGGGGACGTCGCCCATGGCGATCGCCATCTCGGCGTCGGCCTGGCCCTGGTCGCGGCCGGCCTCGACCGCCTCGTCGGTGCCGAGGCCGCCGGCGGCTGCCACCCGCAGAAGCATGCGGGCCAGCAGCGGGAACGTGGCCGGCTCCAGGCCCAGCGAGGGCGCGTCGGCGGCCAGCGAGTAGCGGTGCTGGGGCCGGCCGACCGTGCCCCGGGCGTCGGTCTCGATGTCGAGCAGGCCGACGTCGCGCATGCGCTCGAGGTGGGGCCGGACGGTGTTGGGGTGCAGGTCGAGCGTCTCGGCGATCTCGGCGGTGGCCAGCGGGCGCGACGAGCGCGCCAGCTCCAGGTAGATGGCGTAACGCGTGTTGTCGCCCAGAGCCTTGAGCACGGCGAGGCGGGGGGCGCTGAGGCGGGGGAGGTCGGCCTCCGTCACACCGGCAGTGTACCGCTGCGCCCGGGTTTCACCGGCCCCGACCGGTAGAATGCGCCCGTGCCCGAGCAGCTCCCCACCCCCGATGACGTGCTCGCGGTGCTGCGCGGCGTGATCGACCCCGAGCTGGGCAGCGACATCGTCGACCTGGGCATGGCCCGGGGCGCGGAGGTCGCGCCGGACGGGTCGGTCGAGGTCACGGTGGCCCTCACCACCGCCGGATGCCCGCTGCGGGCCCAGCTCCAGCACGACGTGGTGGCCCGGGTCGAGTCCCTGCCCGGCGTCACCGGCGTGCGCCTGCGCTGGACGGAGATGACCGCCGAGCAGCGCTCGTCCGCCATGGCCAAGGCCCGCTGGAACATCACGCAGCGCCCGGAGAACACCTCGGTGCCGCTCGGCGCCAAGGTGATCCTCATCGCCTCGGGCAAGGGCGGCGTCGGCAAGTCCTCGGTCACGGTGAACCTGGCGGCCGCGCTGGCGGAGGCGCACGGGCTGACCGTGGGCGTGCTCGACGCCGACATCTGGGGCTTCTCCGTGCCCCGCATGCTGGGCGTCGAGGGCCGGCTGTCCGGTGCCACCCGTGAGGGCAAGAACCAGATGGTGCCGATCGAGCGCCGCATCGGCGACGGCGTCGTGCGCGTCGTGTCCATGGGCCTGCTGGTCGACGACGAGGAGACCGCCCTGATGTGGCGGGGCCTCATGCTCAACCGCGGCGTCCAGCACTTCCTCCAGGACGTGCACTGGGGCGACGACCTCGACTACCTGCTCATCGACATGCCCCCGGGCACCGGAGACGTGCAGATGGGCGTGGCGAAGCTGCTGCCCCGGGCCGAGGTCATCGTGGTGACCACCCCGGCGCGGGCCGCCCAGAAGGTGGCGGTGCGGGCCGTGGGGATGGCGCGCAAGAGCTACCTGCGGGTGGCGGGGGTCATCGAGAACATGAGCGCCTTCCACTGCGACCACGGCGAGACGTACGCGCTGTTCGGCGAGGGCGGCGGCGAGCAGCTGGCGCACGACGCCGGCGTCCCGCTGCTGGGCGCGGTCCCGCTGGAGGCGTCCGTGTCCGCCGGAGGCGACACCGGGTCCCCGGTGGTCACCGGCGAGGGCCCCGCAGCCGAGGCGTTCCGGGCCATCGCGGCGCACATCGTCGACGAGGCGGTCCCGCTGGCGGCCATGGCCGGCTGCAGCGCCCGCATGCTCGACGCCGCGGTCGCCGCGCTCGACGCCGCGGACGCGGATGCCGCCGCCGAGGCGGCCGGCACCACCAGCTGAGCTAGGCGCCGGCGGAGGCGCTGGCGCGGGCGGCCGTGGCGTTGCCGGCTTCGAGCTCGCGCTCGGCGGCCCGTTCGGCCTCGTCGCTGAGGGCGGCGTCGAAGAACCCGGCGACGGTGGCCGTGGCCAGCGGGCGCAGCCGGGCGAGGAGGGTGGTGAGCGCCTCCCACGCCTCGGGGTCGCTCGTGTGGCCGGAGACGTTGGTCCGCCACAGGTCCTCGACGAACAGCTCGACGACGACCTGCGCCATCGCCCGTGCGTGCTCGCGGATCTCGCGGGTGACCTCGATGCGACGCTCCAGCGGCACGCCCACCGCGGCCAGCTCGCCCGCGGCCTGGAACGCGGCGGGGGCCAGGATCTGCCAGCGGCCGTCGGGCAGCACCCGGACCATCCCCAGCTCTTCGAGCAGGGACTCGTCCACGCCGTCGGCGGCTTCGGTGGCGTCGAGCCGGGCCGCGCCCTCGGCCGCGCTGACGATCTCGGCGTCGGTCTCGCCGCTGCGCGCCACCGCCGCCTTGGCGAAGGCCAGGGCCGTGTTGGCGGCGTGGCCCGGCGCCCGGTCGAGCAGGCGCCGGATGGCGGTGAGCGTGAGCCCGTGGGCCTGCAGGTCGCGGATGGCGTCCAGCCGGGCCACGTGCTCGTCGGTGTAGAGGGCGACCCGCCCGGACCGGCGCGGCGAGGGCAGCAGGCCCTCGGACTGGTACCAGCGGACCGTGCGGATCGTGGTGCCGGTCAGCTTGGCGACCTCGTCGACGGAGTAGCCGCCGTTCAGGTCGCCGACCACTCGCCGTCGAATCTGTCGCCCTTGGCCTCGCCGTCGTCGGCGAGCTTGCGCAGGTGCGCCCACACCGAGCGCTGGGCGACCGGGTGCAGCTCCGGCGCCACGTCGGCGTAGATGTCCTCGACGAGCTCGGCGATGGTGGCGGTGCCCCGGCTGCGCAGGACGTCGAGGACCTGCTTCTCGCGGGCCCGCCGGTGCTCGATGTACTCGTCGATCGTGGCCATCGGGTCCTCGATGAGGTGGCCGTGGCCGGGAGCGATGGCCTTGAGCCGGGGCCGGATCGTCTTCAGCTTCTCGAGGGATTTGAAGTACGCGGCCATGTCGCCGTCGGGCGGGCCGATGACGACGGTCGAGCCCTGCATGATGTGGTCGCCGGTGAACAGGGTCCGCTCCTCGTTGAGCAGGTAGCACAGGTGGTTCGAGGCATGGCCCGGCGTGTGCAGGGCGGTGAGGTGGAACTCGGTGGCCTCGATGACCGCGCCGTCGCCGAGCGTGCCGTCGAGGCGGACCTTGCCCTTTCCCTCGCCGGGGCCGAAGGCCAGGATCTCCGCGCCCGTGAGCTTCTTGAGGCCGACGGCGCCGGGTGAGTGGTCCTCGTGGGTGTGGGTCAGCAGGATCCAGCGGATGCGGTCGCCGCCGCAGCCGGCGATGGCGTCGAGGTGGGAGGCCTCGCCGGGGCCCGGGTCGATCACCGCGATCTCGTCGATCCCGACCAGGTAGGTGTTGGTGCCGGGGCCGGTCATCATCCCCGGGTTCTCGGCCACGATGCGCCGGACCATGGGCGACAGGGCGCTGGCGACGCCGTAGACGATGGGCTTGGGCAGGTTGACGGTGGTGTCGTCGGAGGTCATGGACCCCCCTCGAGCTCGCCCGTGCTGGCCCGGCGGGGCGGGTCCTCCCAGCTGTCGACGTCCCACACCGTGGTGGTCGTGGTGCCGCCGCCCCGACTGGTCCAGGCGGAGCTGGTCACGACCCGGCCGCGGCGCATGACGGCCCGCACGATCGGGGCCCGCACCAGCGCCCGGGTGGGCGGGAAGAGCAGCACGAGCGCCAGGCAGTCGCTGATGAACCCGGGAGCGATCATCAGGGCACCGGCGAGGAGGATGAGGCCGCCATCGGCCACGTGCTTGTCGGGCAGCTCGCCCCGGTTGAGGCTCAGCTGGATGCGCTCGAGGACAGCCAGGCCCTCGCGCTTGGCCAGCCAGGCGCCCACGATGGACACGGCGATGAGCAGGCCGATGGTCGGGAGCACGCCGATGTTGACCGCCACCTGGACGATGACAGCCAGCTCGACGAGCGGTGCGACGACGAAGAGAAGGATCAGGAAAAGCATGGGGAGAGCGCCGGCCGCCGGCGGGATGAGGCGGGTTGCCCGGCCGGTTGTCCTCCCAGCCTACCGCCGCGGTCGGGGGCCCGAGGCCGCAGGGACGGGCCCGCGAGGCGGCGGAACGGTGTGACCCCCTTCACATCTGGCCTACCGTCAGGTAACATGTGGGCACGTACGGAGAGAGGGGGGTCCCCGTACAGCGTGGCTGGAGCGACGCGACTTGAAGGGGGGAGCGATGGGGCTGCTCGGGTTCGCCTGCGGACCTCGGGCATCACCGGGGGGTCGCTCGTCGAGTCGCTCCAGCCACGCCGATCCGTCCGGCCGCATCGGGCACGTCCGGCGAAGGCGCCGAAAACGACGGACGCAGCGCCACCACCCGGAGTGGATGACGCTGCGTCGCGGTTGCCCGACTGGGGCGCAGCTACGTGTGCTGCACCACCAAGACTCTCCGCTCTGCCTCGCTCAGACCTCCCCAGATGCCGTGAGGCTCACGGATGCGTAGTGCGTAGCCGAGACACGGCTCCCGCACGGCGCAAGTGGCGCATATGGCTTTGGCTTGCTCCTCCCGCTTGAGCTTCTCGCTCTTTCGTTCGAAGTGCGACGGTGGGAAGAAGACGACCGATTGCGGGCCACGACATGCAGCACGAACCTGCCAGTCTTCCTCAACACGCTGTGCGCTCACAGACACACCCCCCTTCCGAGCCGGACCATACAGCCGGTCCCAATCTCGAAACAAGGAAAACTTTCACGGGCCCGGCGGGGCCTCAGGTGGCCGCTTACCAGGTCAGCAGGGTTGTGAATGTCCCGTAACGGCCACCTGCACGCGTATGACGCTTGCCCGAGGTAGCGGAAATGCGAGCACTGTCAATAGTGCCTGCGGGGGCGAATCTCACTCGCCGGACGGACCACGCTCCCGATAGTCCCGGGCGCCGCCTTCCTCGGGCTCGACCTCCAGGACGAGACCCTCGATGGCGACCACCCGGACGGGTTCCTGCCTGCGAATCGGGGTGGCACGGTTGGTGCGCGCGCGCCACGGTGCGTCACGCAGAGTGACAACGCCGTCAGGCGCTATGTCGGTACGCGCCGTGCCCATCTCGCCGATCATCCAGTCGCGGCCGATGGTGGGCGTGGAGAACCGGGTGCGCACCATCGTCGGCATCCCCGCGACCATCGCGACCGTGATCCCGACCAGCGTGAGCAGGATGGCGATCCAGCTCGCCGACACGCCGTCGTAGAGGAGCACCGATCCCAGCGCGAAGCTGACCGTGGCGATGCCGGTCCACACGCGAGGCACCCCGGTCTGGACGTCGACGCCATAGCCGAACATGGCGAACAGCAGCAGCGCTACGCCCAGTGGTCGGGTGGGCAGCACCGCCAGCCCGTAGCAGCCGAGGATGAGCGCCCCCGCCCCGACCAGTCCGGCCACGCCCACGCCTGCGGTGAACAGCTCGAACAGCAGCAGCGCCAGGCCGAGCACGAAGAGCACGTAGGCCACGTTCGGGCTGGCGACGGTGTGCATGAGCTGGCCGAGGACGTCGAGGCTGCTGAACTGCACCTGCGTCGTGGGCTGGAGCCGGCCGTCGACCTCCTTGCCCTGGAAGCCGTCGAACTGGGCGACGAACTGCAGGATCGTGGGCGCGTCGGTGTCGGCGAGGCCTGAGTCCACCGCCCGCCTCGGACCGATGCGGTCGCCCACCTCGGCGTTGCCCAGGTCGGCCGGCTCGACGCCGCGGGCGTCCATCAGCTCCGGCGTGATCTCGACGCTCGACCCGGGGCCGGCCACGCCGACGAGGTCGACGGCGGCCACCAACCGCACTGCCTCGTCCGTGGCCCGGCTGCCCGACGGGCCGATCCACACGCCGGTCTGGACCTCGGCGTCCTCCAGCTTGCGCGCCAGCTCGTCGAGCTGGCCGGCGGGCAGGACCGCGCCGCCGCTGTCCAGCTGCAACGCCAGCGCGAGTGCGCAGTCCCGGTCGGCCGCGGCCACCTTGTCCTCGATCAGGTTGGCGAGCACCGGATCGATCAGGCCCTCGACCTTGACCACCATCACCGGCCCGGCTTCGCGGTCGCAGTTCGGCTGGGCGCCTGCGGGCGGGGCGACCGCGGCCAGGGTCGCCAGGGCGGCCAGGGCTGTGGTCAGGGCTGCGCCGACCTTCGCTACAGTCCCGCGAACCGCCCGATGGTTGATGGCGGACGACGCGCGCTGTGGATCCTGAACAGTTCTTCGCTGCATCTCGGCTGGTCATCGTGGCCGGGAAGGGCGGGGTCGGCAAAACGACGGTCAGCGCCACGCTGGCACGGGCGGCCGCCCTCGCCGGTTTGTCGACCCTCATCGTCGAGGTCGAAGGGCGCACGGGGCTGCCCGCGATGTACGGCCAGGGCGAGCTGGGCTACGACGAGGTGGTGCTGTCGCCGGGCGGCGGGCCGGACGGCGCGGCCGACGTGCGGGCCCGCACCCTGACCGCCGACGCCGCGCTGCTGGAGTACCTGCGCGACCACGGGCTGTCGCGCATCTCGCGGCGGCTGGTGTCCTCCGGGGCGCTCGACGTCGTCGCCACCGCCGCGCCCGGGATCAAGGACATCCTGCTGCTCGGCAAGGTCAAGCAGCTGGAGCGGGCGGGCGTGGCCGACCTGATCGTGCTGGACGCCCCGGCCGCGGGCCATGCCATCACGTTCCTGCAGTCGGCCCGCAGCCTGCTCGACACCGTGAGCGTCGGTCCCATCAACGCCCAGGCCCGGGACGTGCTGGAGCTGTTGGAGGACCACCAGCGCTGCCAGGTCGTGCTCGTCACCATCCCCGAGGAGACTCCGGTCAACGAGGCCGTGGAGACGGCGTTCTCGCTGGAGGACCGGGTCGGCATCGGCCTCGGTCCCATCGTGGTCAACGGCCTCTACCCCGAGGTGGCGGGGCTGGACGCCGACCCGGAGGCGGCCGCGGCCGAGGCGGACGTGTCGCTGCGGCCGGGCGAGGCGTCGGTGCTGGCGGCGGCCGCGGAGTTCCGCCGGTCCCGCACGGCGCTGCAGGACTCCCAGGTGGCGCGGCTGCGCTCGCAGCTCCCGCTGCCCCAGCTGCGGCTGCCGTTCCTGTTCACGACCGATGTCGGGCCGTCCGAGCTCGACGTGCTGGCCCGGGCGCTGCTGGCCGAGATCGACGCCCTGTCCGGGCTGCCGGCATGAGCGACCTGGGCGACCTGGTCGCGGAGCGGCGCATCGTCGTGTGCTGCGGGTCCGGCGGCGTGGGCAAGACCACGACCGCCGCCGTGCTCGCGCTCGAAGGCGCCCGGCGGGGCCGCAAGACGGTGGTGGTGACGATCGATCCGGCCAAGCGGCTCGCCGACGCCCTCGGCCTGGCCGGGCTGTCCGGCACGCCCAGCCGCATCGAGGGGGACTGGCCCGGCGAGCTGTGGGCGATGATGCTCGACACCAAGTCCACGTTCGACGCGCTGGTCCTCAAGCACGCCACCACGCCCGAGCAGGGCCGGCGGATCCTGGCCAACCGCTTCTACCGCAACATCTCCGGGGCCCTCTCGGGCACCCAGGAGTACATGGCGATGGAGAAGCTGCACGAGCTGCACGACGAGACCGACTTCGAGCTCGTCGTCGTGGACACGCCGCCGACCCGGCACGCGCTCGACTTCCTCGACGCGCCCCGGCGCCTGTCCCGGTTCCTGGACCACCGCCTGTTCCGCCTGCTCGTCGCCCCCAGCCGGGGCCTGGTCAAGGCGGTGAACATGGCCGCGCAGACGTTCCTGCGGACGGTGTCCAAGGTGGTGGGCGGCGACGTGGTGGACGACGCCATCGCCTTCTTCCAGGCGTTCGAGGGGATGGAGGAGGGGTTCCGCCAGCGGGCGGCCCGGGTCAACGAGCTGCTGGCCGCGCCGGAGACGGCGTTCGTCCTGGTGGCGTCGGCCCGGCGGGACACGGTCGACGAGGCGCACTTCTTCGCCGACCGGCTGGCGGAGGGTGGGATCGCGGTCGAGGCCCTGGTGGTGAACCGGGTGCACCCGGCGTTCTCCGCCGGCCTGACGGAAGCGGCCGCGGCCGCCACCGCGGCGCGGGCGTCCACCCTGGAGGGGACCTCGATCGGCGGCCTGTACCGCAACCTCGCCGACTTCCAGGCGGTGGCCAGCCGGGAGCAGGGCCACCTGGCGGGCCTGACCGACGCGGTGGCGCCGGCGCCGGTGGTGTGGGTCCCGTTCCTGCGCTCCGACGTGCACGACCTCGCCGGGATGGACGAGGTGGCCGGGCACGTGTTCGGCCGGGCCTAGCTGCTGGCCTGGCGGTTCCGGATTACTCGTCGATGGAGGCGGCGGCGTCGTCCAGGGCGGCGGCCGCGTCCTCGACGGTCTCCTTCACCGGGACGATCCGGTCGAAGCCCGTCGTGTGGAGCAGGCGGGTGAGCGTGGGCCGGCTGCAGGCCACGGCCACGTCGCCGCCGGCCTCGCGGGCGCGGCGGATCCCACCGATGAGGGCGCCGAGGCCCGCGGAGTCCATGAACGGCACGGAGGACAGGTCGATCAGCAGGTAGCGCTTGTCCGCCAGCTCGCCGAGGGCGTCACGGAACTGTCCCACCGTGTAGGCGTCGAGTTCGCCGACGGGGCGACAGACGGTATAGCTGTCGGCCTCGTCAACCTGGATGTCGAGCACTGATTCTCCTCCCGGGACCCCCCGTTCGGCGATGGTAGCTGCGCGCGCGCCCACGTCGATCCCCTGTTGTGCGGCCGTAGGTGCCACCGGGGCCGCTGGCACTGAACAGTGCCCAACTCGTAGCCTGCCCAACCGTGCCGGATGTGCTGATCGCCACCGATGCGGACTGGATCTTCGACCAGGTCGACGCCGCGCTGTCCGACGAGGACACCAGGGTCGTGCGGGTCCGAGAGGGGCGCGACGTGAGCGAGGCGGCCCGGCGGACCGACCCGATCCTGATCGTGCTGGACATGCAGATCGGCAACATGGGCGGCATCGCCACCGCGCTCAACCTGGAGCAGGAGTTCGAGGCCGGCAGCACCCCGGAGAGCCCGATCCTGCTGCTGCTCGACCGCCCGGCGGACGTCCCCCTGGCCCGGCGCTGGGGCGTGGACGGCTGGCTGGTGAAGCCCCTCGACGCCTTCCGGCTGCGCCGCGCCGCCCGCGCGCTGGTCGCGGGCGAGGACTACCACGAGCCTTCGGGCCTGGCGTCGTAGGTATCTCGCTCGCCCCGTGTGGGCGAGTTTGACCACGATGTGGTGATGGTCGATGCGCGTGCGCTCCTAGCCGAGTGGTGGCCCCCCGCCGCGGTGGTCGTGCGCACGCCGCGCCTCGAGCTGCGCTGGCCGTCGCAGGACGACCTCGTCGCCCTGGCCGCCCTGGCCGCGGACGGCGTCCACCCCGAGGACACGATGCCGTTCTACACGCCGTGGACCCGAGGTTCCGGGGTCGACCGCGCCCGCAACGTGCTGCGCTGGAACTGGAAGGGCTGGGCCGAATGGGACCCCGCCAAGTGGTCGTTCGGCGCCGTCACGGTGGTCGACGGCGTGGTCGTCGGCACGCAGGGCATGCAAGCGACCGACTACGCGGTCTGCCGCACGATCGAGACCGGCTCGTGGCTGGGCCAGGCCCACCAGGGCCAGGGCATCGGCAAGGAGATGCGCGCCGCGATGCTCCACCTGGCCTTCGCCGGCCTCGACGCCGAAGCCGCGCTGACCGGCGCGTTCTCCGACAACGAGGCCAGCCTGGGCGT
>DATBGF010000097.1:0-5803 GCA_036558145.1 Acidimicrobiales bacterium | reverse complement strand
CCGTTCCCCGACAACGGCATCAAGTTCTTCGCGGCCGGGGGCCGCAAGCTCCGCGACGAGGTCGAGGCGAGCGTCGAGGGCGAGCTGGCGCGGCTGATGGGCGAGGGCGCGACCCGGCCGGCGCCGACCGGGGCGGACGTGGGCCGGATCATCCCCGCGGGCGACGACCACACCGGCTACGCCGCGGCCGTGTCCGCCACACTGGACGGGCGCCGGCTCGACGGCCTGCGAGCCGTGGTCGACTGCGCCAACGGATCGGCCTCGGTGGTGGCGCCGGCCGTGCTGGCCGGGTTGGGTGTCGACGTCGAGGTGCTCTTCGACCAGCCCGACGGCACCAACATCAACGCCGGCTGCGGGTCCACCCACCCCGAGACCCTGGCCCGCACGGTGGTCGAGCGGGGCGCCGACCTGGGCGTGGCCTTCGACGGCGACGCCGACCGGGTGATGCTGGTGGACGGGGCAGGCGAGATCGTGGACGGCGACCAGATCATCGCCCTGTGCGCCCGCGACCGCCACGACCGGGGTGCGCTTCGGGGCGACAGCGTCGTGGTGACCGTCATGACCAACCTGGGGTTCCGGCTGGCGATGGACAAGGCCGGGATCACCGTGGTCGAGACGGCGGTGGGGGACCGCTACGTGCTGGAGGCGCTGGAATCCCGGGGGCTGGCCCTGGGGGGCGAGCAGAGCGGCCACGTCATCTTCCGGGACCTGTGCACCACCGGCGACGGCCTGCTGACCGCGGTGCAGGCGCTCGACGTGGTGGTCCGGTCCGGGCGGCCGCTGGCCGAGCTGGCGGCCGGCGCCATGACCCGGCTGCCCCAGGTGCTGCGCAACGTCCGGGTGGCCGAGCGCGACCCCGCGGTGGTCGATCGCCTCGCCCCGCTGATCGCCGAGGTGGAGGCCCGGCTGGGCTCCGAGGGCCGCGTGCTGGTCCGTCCCAGCGGCACCGAGCCGCTGGTCCGGGTCATGGCCGAGGCGCCCACCCACGCCGAGGCCGAGGCGGCCGTGTCCCAACTGGTGGCGGCGGTCGAGCAGGGCGGGCCGGCCCCGACCCACTCGTAGACTGGCCGGCCATGTGCGGGATCATCGCTGTCGTCCGCCGTCCCGGCACCCGGGAGGCTCCCGCGTCCGCACAGGTCGTCGGGCCGCTGCACGACGCCGTGGCCGAGCTGGCCGGGGATGCGCCGCTGGCCAAGTCGTGCTCCGCTGCGGCCGAGCTGGTGGAGGCGGCCGACGCGCTCCTGCGGGGCGCCGAGGGCGTCTGGGTCCTGGTGCACGACCGCCGGCTGCTGGCCGAGGTCGAGGGCGTCTGCGCGTCGCTGTCGGCCACGGTCGGGGCCATCGAGTCCCGCCTCGACACCGGCACCGGTGACGGCGGGGACGAGGCCGTCAACGCCGCGGTCACCCGGCTCAAGGACGCGGTGTGGTCGGTCGAGCGCGACCGCACGCGCACCGCGCGGGCCGTGGCGGACCTGGCGGGCAGCGAGCCGTCGTGGGCCGCGACCGAGGGCTACACGTCGATCCAGCAGGCCCTGTCCGCCATCGACCGCCTGGAGGTCCGGGGCCGCGACTCGGCCGGGATCCACGTCCTCGTGCGTGACCACGGCCTCGACCTGTCCAGCGCCGCGGTGACCCAGATGCTGGGCGAGCGGACGGCCGATCCGCTGTTCCGCTCGGGGGCGGTGCGGGTGGTCGACGGCTGCCTGTGCTTCGTCTACAAGGCCGCGGCCGAGATCGGCGAGCTGGGCGACAACACCCGGGTGCTGCGCGACGCCGTCCGCTCCGACGACCTGCTGCGCCTGGCGCTCGGGTCCGACGAGGCCGTGGCCGTGGTGCTGGGCCACACCCGCTGGGCCTCGGTCGGCATCATCAGCCAGCCCAACGCCCACCCGGTCGACAGCGCCGAGATGGGCGACGGTGCCCCGCCCTACGTCGTCGCCGCGCTCAACGGCGACGTCGACAACTTCGCCGACCTCAAGGCGCTCGACGGCCTGCAGATCGCGCCCGAGATCACGACCGACGCCAAGGTCATCCCCACGCTCGTGGCCCGGCGGGTGGCCGGGGGCAGCGACCTGGCGGGCGCCTTCCGCTCCACGATCGCCAGCTTCGAGGGCTCGGTCGCCATCGCCGCGGCCGCCTCCGCCGAGCCGGACAAGCTCATGCTGGCCCTGCGGGGCAGCGGGCAGGCGCTGTACGTGGGCCTGGCCGACGGGGCCTACGTGGTGGCCAGCGAGCCCTACGGCGTGATCGAGATGACCACCCGCTACCTGCGCATGGACGGCGAGACGCCGGCCAACCCGGACAACCCCACGGCCAGCCGGGGCCAGATCGTGGTCCTCGACGGCACCCGGGCCGGCACCATCGAGGGCATCGAGCGCCTGTCCTACGACGGCACCCCGCTGCCGGTGGCCGAGGCCGAGCTGGCCGAGGCGCAGATCACCACCCGCGACATCGACCGGGGCAGCTTCCCCCACTTCCTGCTCAAGGAGATCACCGAGTCGCCCGACAGCTTCCGCAAGACGCTGCGGGGCAAGATCGTCGACCACGACGGCCGGCTCGTGGTCCGGCTGGCGGACGAGGCCCTGCCCGCCGCGGTGCGGTCCGCGCTGCGCGACCGGGCCATCCGGCGGGTCCTGGTGATCGGCCAGGGCACCGCGGCCGTCGCCGGCCAGGCCATGGCCGCGGCGCTCGCCCAGTTCTGCCCGGACACCGGCCTCCAGATCGACGCGCTGCCCGCCACCGAGCTGTCCGGCTTCGGCCTGCGCCCGGACATGGCCGACACGCTGGTCGTGGCCATCAGCCAGTCGGGCACGACCACCGACACCAACCGCACGGTCGACCTGGTGCGGGGCCGGGGTGCGGCCGTGGTCGCCATCGTCAACCGCCGGGGCAGCGACCTGACCGACAAGGCCGACGGCGTGCTCTACACGTCCGACGGCCGCGACGTCGAGATGTCGGTGGCGTCCACCAAGGCGTTCTACAGCCAGATCGCCGCGGGCATCCTGCTGGCCGCGGCCATCGCCGGCGAGGTGGGCGGCAAGGTCGACGCCGGCCTGCTGCACGCGCTGCGCGACCTCCCCGCCGCCATGACCGAGGTGCTGGCCCGCCGGCCCGCCATCGCCGAGGCGGCCCACAGCCTGGCCCCGGCCAAGCGCTACTGGGCCGTCGTCGGCAACGGCGTGAACCGCATCGCGGCCGCCGAGGTGCGCATCAAGCTGTCCGAGCTCTGCTACAAGTCGATCGCCAGCGACTCCACCGAGGACAAGAAGCACATCGACCTGTCCTCCGAGCCGCTGATCGTCGTGTGCGCCGCGGGCCTGGAGGGATCCACGGCCGACGACGTGGCCAAGGAGGTCGCCATCTACCGGGCGCACAAGGCGTCGCCCGTGGTGATCGCCACCGACGGGCAGTCCCGCTTCGCGGCGGCGCTGCACGTCCTGCCCGTCCCCGCCACCCACCCCGCCCTGGCGTTCGTGCTGTCGGCCATGGCCGGGCACGTCTTCGGCTACGAGGCGGCGCTGGCCATCGACGGCCTCGCCCTGCCGCTGCGCCAGGCCCGGGCCGCGGTCGAGGCGGTCACGGCCCGGTCGGGCCTGCGCGACGGGGACCTCCTCATGCGGCGGCTGGCGCCCGAGATCGAGCCGCTGGCGCGGCGCTGGTTCGACGGGCTGCGGGCGGGCGCCTACGACGGCCAGCTCGGCGCGTCGACCGCCGTGCGCCTCAGCGCCCTGTTCCGCTACCTGCTCGGGGTGCTGCCGCTCGACGCCTACGGCCTCGACGGCGGCCGGGTGGCGACGCCGGCGGTGCTCATCGAGGACCTGACGGCCGCGCTCACCGTCGCCATCGAGGAGCTGACCCGGCCGGTCGACGCCATCAAGCACCAGGCCAAGACCGTCACCGTGGGCATCTCCCGCACCGACGAGACGCTGCTGGCGGTCCCGCTGGTCCAGGAGGTGCTGTCCGCCGGCGCCGGCCGCGACCAGTTCAGCTACCGCACCCTGCGCACGCTGGCCGACATCAGCCCGGCCGTGGCCGAGGTCGTGGGCTTCACCCGCTACCGCATCGACGGCGACACGATCGGGGTCGTCGAGCGCGGCGGCATCGCCCGCGACCTGCCCAGCCGCACCGACCGCGACCCGGAGCTGCGGGGCACCAAGCGCCGCGTCGCCACCGAGCGGGACGTGCTGGTGGCCCGGGGCCGGCGCGACGGGCGCACGCTGGTCATCGTGCCCGAGGTCAAGGACGGCGAGGCGACCGGGATCACCCTGCTGCACGTGCGCTTCGCCGACCGGCTGCCCGCGGCCACCGCCCGGGGCGTCCTCCAGGGCTACCGCAACCGCTACTCGGTGCTGCGGGACGCGGTGCAGGAGACCGAGCCCACGTTCCGGGAGGACCTGCTGGCCGAGATCCCGGTGGCCGAGCTGCTCACCGAGCCGATCAGCACCCTGGCCGATCGCTGGCACAGCGAGTGAGCCGCCGGTGAGCACGGTCGTGGGCGTGGGCGTCGACCTGTGCGAGGTCGACCGCATGCGCCGCACGCTGGCCCGCACGCCCGGCTTCGCCGCCCGGGTGTTCACCGACGCCGAGCGCGAGCACTGCGGCCGGCGCCGGGACCCGGCCGAGGGCCTGGCCGCCCGGTTCGCGGCCAAGGAGGCGGTGCTCAAGGCCATGGGCCGGGGCCTCGGCGCCTGCGCGTTCCGGGACATCGAGGTGGTGCGGGCGTCCTCCGGCGCCCCGTCGATCGCCCTGCACGCCTCGGCCGCCCGGCTGGCCGCCGAGCACGGCGTCACCGCCTGGCACGTCAGCCTGACCCACACCGCGACCATGGCGGAGGCGGTCGTGATCGCGCTGGCCGACTGACGTCCTAGGTTGGGTGGCGAGCATGCTGCCTGTCCTGACCCCCGCGGAGATGCGCGCCGTCGACGAGGCCGCGGCCGATCCGACCGACGTGCTGATCGGGCGGGCCGCGGGCGCGGTGGCCCGGCACGCGGTCGACCTGCTGGGGGGAAGCTACGGCCGCCGCGTCGTGGTGGTGGCGGGCAAGGGCAACAACGGCAACGACGGGCGCGAGGCCGCCCGGAGGCTGCGGGCCCGCGGCGTGCGGGTCACGGTCATCGACGCCGGGGACGCTCCCGAGCGCCTGCCCGCCTGTGACCTGGTCATCGACGCCGCCTACGGCACCGGGTTCCGCGGCGAGTACGAGCCGCCCGATCCCGGCGGGGCGCCGGTGCTGGCGGTCGACATCCCGAGCGGGGTCGACGGGCTGACCGGGGCGGCGCCCGGCCGGGTGCTCCAGGCCCGCCGCACCGTCACGTTCGCCGCCCTCAAGCCCGGTCTCCTGTTCCACCCGGGCCGGGCCCTGGCCGGCGAGGTCGCGCTGGAGGACATCGGGCTCGACGTCTCGGGCGCCACCCTCGGGGTGGTGGAGGCCGCCGACGTGGCCCGCTGGGTGCCGCCCCGGGCCCCGGACTCCCACAAGTGGCGGGCCGCCGTGATGGTGGCCGCCGGCTCGCCGGGCATGACCGGCGCCGCCCACCTGGCCGCCCGGGCCGCGCAGCGGGCGGGCGCGGGCATGGTGCGGGTGGCCTCGCCTGGCATCGAGCACGATCCCGCCCTGCCCACCGAGGCCGTGGGCGTGGCTGTCCCCGCGGCCGGCTGGGACGACGCGGTGATGGCGCAGCTGGACCGGGCCGGGGCCCTGCTCCTGGGACCGGGCCTGGGCACTAGCGCGCCGACCGTGACCGCCATCCACCACCTGGCGTCGGGTGCGCCGATCCCGGTGGTGATCGACGGGGACGGCCTC
>DATBGF010000096.1:0-1514 GCA_036558145.1 Acidimicrobiales bacterium | reverse complement strand
CGATCAACGAGGTGTTCAGCGACGGCTCGGTCACCAGCCTGTTCGACGGCCAGAGCTGAGCCGCCTGACCTCCCGCTCCGGAGACCGTCGTCCCCGCCCCCGCCAGAGGCGCGAGGACGACGGCCACGCCGACCACGGGGGCGACCCCCGGCCCCCGCAGTGCGACGGCTCCGGGCGGTCCTGGCCACGAGGCCGGTCCCTCCCTCCCCTGCCAGGGACCAGGACCGCTTTCCGCCGCGCCCACCCCGCTAGGCGAGACGGCGGTCAGAGCGCCCGGTCGGACGACACCCCCGCTGCCGTCCGGCGTCACGCCGACCGTAGGCTCCGGGTGCCGACGGGACCCATGGTGGGGCCGCCGGTTTACGCGTCGATTGAGCCGTGGTTAAGTGAAAGCTCTGACAGCCGACCGTCTAGCCGGAGGCGAGTGATCCCGGGTAATGATGAGGTTCCGGCTGCTCGGGCCGGTTGAGGTCCGAGCCGGGGAAGACTGGCGGGGGATCGGGGCCCCCAAGTGGCGTTCCGTGCTGGCCGCGCTGCTCATCCACCCCGGGCAGATCGTCTCCGCCGACACGCTGATCGGCGAGCTCTGGCGGGATGAGCCGCCCGCCCGGGCGGCCAACCTGGTCAGCATCTACGTGCTGCGGCTGCGCCGGCTGATGGACGACCCCGACGGGCGCCTGCTGGTCACCCGGGCCCCCGGCTACCTGCTGCGGGTGACCGGGGACGACACCGACGCGCTGCTGTTCGAGGCCATGGTCCGGGGCGGCAGGCGGGCGTTCGCCGCCGGGGACCCCGAGCGAGCGGCCAGCCAGCTGACCGAGGCTCTCGGTCTGTGGTACGGCCGGCCGTACGCCGACGTCCCGCCGACGCCGCTCGTCGAGGCGGAGGCCGAACGGCTCGGAGAACTCCGCCTCGGCGCCGACGAACTGCGGATCACGGCCGAACTCGCCCTCGGCGGGCACGACCAGGCGGTCGCCGAGCTGCGTCGGCTCCTGGCCGACCATCCGCTGCGGGAGGGCCTGTGGCTGCTGCTGATGCGCGCCCTGGACGGCGCCGGCCGGCACGCCGAGGCATTGGAAGCCTACGGGCAGGCGCGGGACGCCATCTCTGGCCAGCTAGGCGTCGACCCCGGCGCCGAACTGCGCCAGCTGCACGCCGACCTCCTCGCCAAGGACATCGCCGCCCCGGCGGGCGTGATCTCAGCGGGCGCTGTGAGCCCTTCTGCAGAATCCGCTCCCGAGCTGCGTCGGGGCCGCGGCACCAGGCGCACGTCCTCAACGCCAGCCCAGCTTCCCGCCGACGTCGCGGACTTCACCGGGCGGGACGAGCAGGTGAAGCGGCTGAGCGACCTGCTGTCGGGGACGGGCGCGAGCGGCGATCCCGGCGCGGTCCGCATCGCCGTGGTGGCCGGCTCGGGCGGCCTGGGCAAGACCTCGCTGGCCGTGCACGCCGCGCACCGGGTCCGCCGCCGGTTCCCCGACGGCCAGCTGTACGTCGACCTGCTCGGCGCGACC
>DATBGF010000095.1:0-5974 GCA_036558145.1 Acidimicrobiales bacterium | reverse complement strand
CTCAACCTCTACGGGTCGGAGACCGTCAAGCGGGACTGGCTGGCGCCGCTGCTCGAGGGCGAGATGCGCTCGGCGTTCTCGATGACCGAGCCGGAGGTCGCCTCCTCCGACGCCACCAACATCGGCCTGCGCATCGAGCGCTCCGGCGACCAGTACGTGCTCAACGGGAAGAAGTGGTTCAGCTCGGGCGCGCTCGCCGATCGCTGCAAGGTGCTGATCGTGATGGGCAAGACCGATCCGTCCGCCTCCCGCCACCGCCAGCAGTCGATGATCGTGGTGCCCAAGGACACGCCCGGGATCACGTTCGGCCGTGACCCGCTGGTCTTCGGCTTCCACGACCGGGGCGGTCACCCCGAGGTGATGTACGAGAACGTCCGGGTGCCGGCCGACAACCTGCTCGGCGAGGAGGGCGGCGGCTTCGCCATCTCCCAGGCCCGGCTGGGCCCGGGTCGCATCCACCACTGCATGCGGGCCATCGGGGTGGCGGAGCGGGCGCTCGAGACCATGTGCCGCCGGGTGCGCAGCCGTACGGCGTTCGGCAAGCCGCTGTCCGACCAGGGGGTGATCCAGGAGTGGATCGCCGACAGCCGCATCGAGATCGAGCAGGTGCGCCTGCTCGTGCTCAAGACCGCCTGGCTGATGGACACGGTCGGCAACCAGGGTGCCCGCATCGAGGTCTCCGCCATCAAGGTGGCGGCGCCGAACGTGGCCCTGCGGGTGGTCGACCGGGCCATCCAGGCGCACGGGGCGATGGGGGTGTCCAACGACGTTCCGCTGGCGTCGATGTACGCCTCGCTGCGGACCTTGCGGCTGGCCGACGGGCCCGACGAGGTGCATCGCATGTCGGTCGCCCGGCGCGAGCTGCGCAAGTACGAGGACTGACGCGGCCGTCGGTTCACAGATTGGACTGGGCGGCGATCCCGGGCACTACGGTGGGTACCGGCTTCCCGGGGGAGGAAGCCCCGCCGTCCGATGCAGGGGAGAAGACGCCATGTCGCGGCGAGCCTTGCTCTTCATTCCGGCCGTCGTCCTGGTCGTAGCCGCCGCGGGCTGCGGCGGTGGCGGCGGCAAGTCGTCCGAGTCATCGTCGGGGGGCGCGCCCGGGGAGCAGAGCGAGATCGGCGACGCCGCGTCCGCCGAAGGTGCGGCGGGCGAGGGGGAGACCGGTGACGCCGCGCAGTCCGGCGCGCCCGGAGAGGACCCGGGGTTGGCGCCCGGCGACGGTCCGGTCACCACCGAGCCCGAGATCACCTTCACCGGCGAGGGCGGCGACCAGTTCTGCTCCGAGATGGCTGACATGCAGGCGTCGTTCGCCAACTCCCAGGCGACGGAAGCCGACTACTCGGCCCTGGCCGACAAGATCGCGGCGATCACCCCGCCGCCCGAGCTGGCCGGCGACTGGCCGGACTTCGTGGACATGAACCGTTCCCTCGCCGACGACCCGAGCGGCGAGGAGCTGCGCAACGCATCGCCCGACAGCATGCAGCGCTTCAGCGAGATTTCGACCAGAGTGTCGGAGTACATGGCCCAAGTGTGTGGGCTCTGACCCCCAGGAGGCGGCAATGCGTCGGTCCTTGATGGCGGGCGCGGCCGCCGGCGCATTGCTCATCGCCGCGTGCAGTGGTGGAAGCAGCTCGGCGAGTGTCAAGGCGTTCTGCTCTGAGTACAAGAAGGTCGAGGCGGATCTGGCCGACCTCGACGGCTCCGATCCCGATGCGGTCGACGCGGTGTTCGACCGCATCCACGACCTCGATCCCCCGGACGAGATCAAGGACGAGTTCCGGACCATGATCGATTTCAACCGGAGGGTCTACACGGCGAGCCAGGACGTCGATCTCAGCGACCCGGACGCGGCCGCCCAGCTCCAGCAGGAGCTGACCGACAAGGCCGAGGACCTCAACGACGTCAGCGAGAAGGTCAACAACTACCTGTCCGAGCACTGCGGCGTCGGGGCCAGCGACTGACCCGGGGCCGCCGGCTCAGGCCGGTGGCCGGTAGATCGTGAGGCTGACCTTGGTGCCGTCGGCGTCCGGGCTGAAGGCGACCTCGTCCGTGAGCGTGCGCATCAGCGGGATGCCCAGCCCGCTCTCGTGGCGGAGCCGTCGTGGGTCGGTGGCCGCGGGCAGGGTCTCGACCCGATCGGGGTCGAACCCCCGGCCTCGGTCCACGATGTCGACCGTGACCTGGTCGTCGTCGATCACGCAACGCACCACTACAGGGCCGTCGGCGAGGATGGCCTCATGCGCCTCGATGGCGTTGGAGCACGCCTCCGTGACCGCGATCTTGAGATCGTCCAGGCGGGCCACGCTCAGGCCGGGCGCCAGCGATCCGACGGCGGCGTCCACGATGAGCCGTACCAGCGACAGATAGGCGGGTCGGGCCGGGATCTCCAGCTCGACGACCGCCACCGTTCAGCTCCCGGCGACGGCGGCGTCGACCGTGGGCAAGAGCGGCACCGCCCGGTCCAGCCCGGTGATCTCGAACAGCCGGGTGATGCGACTCTCGGTGGAGACCAGCCGCAGGTCGCCACCATGGGTGCGGGCCCGTTTGAGGGCGCTGACGATCATGCCGAGGCCGGTGGAGTCGAGGAAGTCCACCCCACCCAGGTCGAGCACCAGGTGGGTGCGACCCTCGTTGACCAACTCGATCAGCTTTTCCCTCAGGTCCGGGGCAGTGGCCACGTCGAGCTCGCCGTAGACCGAGACGACGGCCCACCCTGAGATATCCACCACCTCGGTACGGAGCTGCATTCCGTCGTGACAATACCGCCTGTGTGCTTTGCCGCCCGGCAACGACATGCCAGCGCGTGCCTGCTGCGTGGTTTTCTTGCGACTGTAAGTGGGCACTACACACGTGGAATTCCATCGGCGTAACCTGAGCGGCGGCCATGGCCCTCGTCGCTGCCGATCCGCTCGACCGGGTCGATCCGCTCGACCTCATCCAGGCCGCGCTGGCGGCCCGATCCGACGCGCCCGCGGGCTATCCGATCGACGTCGCCGACCTGGGCCCGCTCACCTACCTCCACCGGGTGCCCCCGCGGGCGGCCCGCTTCGGGGTGCTGCGCAACCCGCTGCCTCCGGCCGTGGCCGATCACATCGGCGTGGAGGCGCTGTGGACGCATCAAGCCGAGGCCATCGACCTCGCCCGTGAGGGCCGCTCGGTCGTGGTCGCGACCGGCACGGCGTCGGGCAAGTCGCTCTGCTACCAGGTGCCGCTGGCCGAGGCGGCCGGCGCCCCGGTGCGCCGCGGCACATCGCTGCTGATCTTCCCGACCAAGGCGCTGGCCCACGACCAGCTGCGCGCCCTCGCCCTGCGGGACTATCCAGGTGTGGTGGCCGGGGCCTACGACGGCGACACCGGCACCGAGGAGCGGGCCTGGATCCGGCGGCACGCCACGTGCGTGCTCACCAATCCCGAGATGCTGCACAGCGGGATCCTTCCGCACCACGATCGGTGGGCGACGTTCCTCGGGCGGCTGCGCTATGTCGTGGTCGACGAGCTGCACGCGTTCCGCGGCATCTTCGGCAGCCACGTCGCGCACCTGTTGCGCAGGCTGCGCAGGCTCGCCCATCACTACGGGGCAGACCCGACATTCGTGTGCTGTTCGGCCACCATCGGCCAGCCCGAGCGGCTGGCCACCGCGTTGTGCGGACTGCCGGTCGAGCCCGTGCTGGATGACGGCTCGCCGCGGGGCGAGCGCCTGGTGGCGGTGTGGAACCCGCAGCCGCTCGACGCCGTCACCGGAGCCCGGGTTTCGTCCAACGGCGAGACCGCGGGCCTGGTGGCCGAGCTGGTCCGGTCGGGGCAGAAGACGATCGCCTTCTGCCGGAGCCGGCGCTCGACCGAGGTCGTGGCGGCCGACGTTCGGCGCCGGGTGCCCTCGCGCCTGCGCCGGCGGGTGAAGCCCTACCGGGGTGGGTACCTGGCCGACGAGCGTCGCGAGATCGAGGAGGAGCTGTTCGGCGGCCGGCTCGACGGCGTCATCGCCACCAACGCCCTGGAGCTCGGCATCGACGTGGGCGGGCTCGACGCCGTGGTCCTCAACGGTTTCCCCGGCACGATCGCATCCTTCTGGCAGCAGGCGGGTCGCGCCGGGCGGTCGGCCCGGGCGTCGGCGGCGGTGCTGGTGGCCGGGTCCGACCAGCTCGACCAGTGGCTCGCCTCCCATCCCACCGAGCTGGTCACACGGCCGCCCGAGCCGGTGGTCGTCAACCCGGCCAACCCGTATGTGGCCGACGCCCACCTCCGCTGTGCGGCCCACGAGAAGCCATTGACCCACGCGGACGAGCGCTACTGGCCGGGGTTGCTGGACGAGATCGTCCTGCGCCTCGCTCTCGACGATCAGGTCGTGGTGCGTGAACGGGCCCGGGGACGCGGCCCGCAGGCGCTGTATTCGGCCGGTGGGTGGCCGGCCCACGGCGTCGGCCTGCGGGTGGGCTCGGGCGGCCATGTCATGTTGCGCACGGCCGAGGGCGAGCCGGTGGGGACCGTGGAGCTGGGCCGGGCCTGCGAGCAGGCGCACCCGGGGGCGGCCTATCTGCATGCCGGGCAGTCGTGGCGGGTGGTCTCCCTCGACCTCGACGAGCGCGAGGCGACGGTCGAATCGGACGACGGCTCCACGTACACGGTTCCCCGGACCGACATCGCCATCCGGGTGGTGAACTGCGATGCCCGGCGGCGAGTCGGGGCGTTCGAGGTGGGCCTCGGCACCGTGGAGGTCCACCAGCAGGTGACGGGCTACCAGCGCAAGGATGCGATGAGCGGGGAGTCGTTGGGGGTCACGCCGCTCGACCTGCCCCGCTCGACGCTGACGACCCGGGCGTTCTGGTATCAGGTGCCCGAGGCGCTGCTGGCTGCGGCCGGGGTCGATCGGGTCGACGCTCCCGGCGCGTTGCACGCCGCCGAGCACGCCGGCATCGGGGTGCTGCCCCTGTTCACGATCTGTGATCGCTGGGACGTCGGCGGTGTATCGACGCTGCACCAGGCCGACCTGGGCGGCCCCGCCATCGTGATCTACGACGGCTATCAGGGCGGTGCGGGCGTGGCGGAGCTGGGCTATGAGGCGGCCGAGCGTCACGTGGCGACCACGGCGTCGGTCATCGAGGCATGCCCGTGCGCGGCGGGCTGCCCGTCGTGCGTGCAGTCGCCCAAGTGCGGCAACGGCAACGAGCCACTGCACAAGGCGGGGGCCCTGGCCCTGCTGCGGGCGGCCCTGGCCTGACGCCGGGGCGACCGCGGTCATCGCTCCACCCGCATCGTCGCCTCGCTGTGCAGCATGACGTCCCCGAGGGCGCGTCCGACGATGGGCAGACTGGTCGGCTCGCGGTAGCGGACCTCGACCCGCACGCTGGCACCGACCGCTCCCCGCGATCCGGTCTCCACCTGGAGACGGGCGGGGTCGAGCGGCCCGGCGCCCACGGCCGCCCGCCGGGGCGCACCGGGATCGGGATCCACGGCGGCGGCGCGGGCCGCCTCCCGGGCGGCGTGGGTCACGAGCAGTTGGTCACGGGCCAGGACGACGACCTGGACCAGGGCCAGCATCAGCAGGACGATGAGCGGGAGCACCATCGCCAGCTCGACCGTGGCCTGACCGCGGTCGCGGTGCCGGCGGATGTCCCGGCTCATATGGAGCTGGTCAGGCGGTCGACGACCGCCTGGAAGATGCCGGTGATGGCGCCGGTGTGGGCGGCCCAGGTGACGACCCCGAGGGCCAGGCTGGCCGCGGCCAGGATCACGAGGGCGTACTCGGCGCTCGCTTGTCCACGGTCGTCCGGGGAGGCGGGTTGCGTAGGTGGGTTGGAGCGGCGGTTGTGCGGGCGGGGCACGGGGATCCTTTCGGTCGGATGGTCGGGTGGTCGGGTGGTCGGGTTGGGGGGTGATGGTCAGAGGCTGAGCGAGCTGAGCGATCCCGCCAGCAGGGGGACGACCGTGAGGGCCACGAAGGCGGGGAACGTGGTGAGGAGCAGGGGGAAGA
>DATBGF010000094.1:0-11430 GCA_036558145.1 Acidimicrobiales bacterium | reverse complement strand
ACCCAGCCCGTGCCGCGGCCCCGCATCCACCGGGGGACGTCCTCGTCGATCGAGGCGGTGCACAGCACCCGGGTCTGACCGAAGCTGACCAGGCAGGATCCCGCCGCCATCTCGGTGAAGTCCCGCTCGAAGGTGACCGGTCGCAGCTCGTCGGGTGCACGTCCATCGGCTCGCACGTCCCGCACCGTAACCCGGCAGGTCAGCCGTACTCGTACTCCGGGTGGATGGGGTCGCGGGTCGGCCAGTAGTCCGGTGGCTCCGGCACCCGGGGATCCTCCGGCGGCGGCCCGTAGTCGTCCTCGCCGGTGACCAGCTCGACGCCGTCCTCCGCCCAGCTGTCGTCGTCCTTCTGCTTCTGCACCCAGCGGGCCTGGTTGATGCGGTCCTGCTCGCCGCGGGCCGCGGCCCACTCCGACGCGAACTTGCCGGCCAGGTCCCTCAGGGCCTGCTGGATGGTGCCGGCGTCCGTGTTCTCGGTGGAGAGCTTGCCGTCGAACGAGTCGCGGTGGCCGCCCTCCCAACCGTCGACGGCCAGGGCCGCCTCGCCGGTCCGGGCGCTGTGCTTGTCGTGGACCACCCCGGCCAGCGAGTGGAGGTCGCGAGCGGCCTCCAGCGCCAGGTCGAAGGCGAAGTTCACGTTGTTGCCGCTGGCTCCGTAGCCTCCCATCGCCCTGGACCGTACCCGCCAGGGCCCCCTCCGATGGCGTCACCCCGGGCGCGCGCCAACGCGCGCACCTGTGTGCTTTCATCGACCGTCGATGGGGACCTCTTCCGCCAAGCCCGCCAAGCTGCAGGCGTTCGTGGACGCTGCGGCGACCATCCGGGGCGAGCTCGTCACCCGGATCGAAACCCTGACGCAGAGCTACTTCGAGTTCCAGAACTCGGGCTCGTCCTACGTCGGCAACTACGACCTGATGAACGTCGAGCTGCCCGGGTTCGTCCAGCACTACGCCGACGACGAGACGTTCGTGGCCATCGTCCGCCAGGCCTTCGTCAACGCCGACCGGGTCCTCGGCCCGGACGGCATGGCCCGGGTGGACGACGCCACGTTCAACGGTGCCTTCGACGCCGTGGCCCGGGCCGCGGGCTACGACCCCGCCGCCATCCTCACGGACCGGCCCGTCGTCACCGTGGACTCGCCCCTGGCCGCGGGCACGCCGCGCACGTCGGGGTTCGTCAACGATCCCGTGTGCACTGCCACCGGCCACTTCCTGGAGGCCGAGGACGATTTCACCTGGCCCGACCGCCTGGCGCTCCTGCGCTGGTCCCGGACCTACTCGTCCCGCTTCGTGGCCGGCGGGCCCTTCGGCCGGGGCTGGGCCTCGTGGGCCAGCGTCGCGCTGGTCCCCCAGGAGGGCGGCGACGTCGCCTACCAGGGCCCGGACGGCCAGCTGGCCATCTTCGTGCCCGAGCCCGACGGCGACGAGCCCGGCGCCTACGGGCGGCTCCCGGGGCTGCAGGCCCGGCTCGTGCAGGTCGAGGGCGGCTGGGAGATGCGCTGGGACCGGCACTCCGAGCGGCCCGGGGCGGTGTGGAGCTTCGACGCCGAGGGCCTGGCGCGCGCCGTGGTCGATCCGGCCACCGGCACCACGACGCTCGTCTACACCGGCGGCCTGCTGACCGCCGTGGAGCACGAGGGCGGCCGCCGCCTCGAGCTCGACTGGGACGGCGCCCACATCGTCGCCGTGCGCTCGTCGTGCGGGCGGGTGGCCCGCTACCACTACAACGACGCCGGTGACCTGGTCGGCAGCGAGCGGGTGCTCGGCGCCCGCCGCTACGAGGTCGACGACCAGGGGCGCATCGTCGAGGTGTGGGACGCCGACGGGGTCCGGCTGTGCCGCAACACCTACGACGACGAGGGCCGCGTGCTCCGCCAGGTCTCGCCCTTCGGCCGGGAGACCGAGTTCCGCTACCTCCCCGGGAACCGGACGGTCGTGTCCGACACCGGCGACGGTCCGGTCAACATCTTCGAGCACGACCAGGTCGGCCGGCTGATCGGGCTGGTCGACCCCCAGGGCCGGCAGATGCTGCGCAGCTTCGACGCCGAGGGCCGGTGCCTGGAGGCCAGCGGGTTCGACGGCGCGGTGCGCCGCCAGGAGTTCGCGGCCGACGGGCGCAGCGCCGCCCGCACCACCGCCGGCGGCAGCGAGGAGCGCTGGGAGTACGACGGGGACGGCCGGGTCGTGAGCCATGAGGTGGACGGCGGGCGCCGCCTCACGTTCGACTACGACGGCGACAGCCCGCTGCCGTCCCGGCTGGCCGGGCCCGACGGCTGGGAGCTGGGGATCGAGGTCGAGGGCGGGCTCGTCCGGTCGCTGACCGACGCCGACGGCGTGAGCGTCCGCTTCGAGCACGACGCCGACGGCAACGTGGTCGCCACCGCCAACGCCCTCGGCGCCGTCAGCCGCACCGAGCCCCACGTCAGCGGCCTCGCCTCCCGGCTGATCCGGCCCGACGGCGCGACCTACGAGTTCGACCGGGACGACGCAGGGCGGATGCTGGCGCTGCGCACCCCGCTCGGCCACGAGTACACGGTCCAGTGGACGCCCGCCGGGCGGCTGGCGGGCATGGTCGACCCCGACGGCGGCCACACGTCCTTCGAGCACGGCGGCCACGGCGGCATGGAGCGGGTCGTCGACGCGCTGGGCGCCACCCTGGAGCTGACCCACGACCAGCTGGAGCGCCTGGTCGGCTTCGCGGCACCCGGCGGGGCCAAGTGGGAGCTGGGCTACAGCGCCGTGGGCATGCTGTCGCTGGTCCACGACCCGGCCGGCGGCACCTGGGGCTACGACTACGACGCCGAGGGCCGGCTGGTGGCGTCGACCGATCCGCTGGGCCACGAGACCCGCCGCCGCTACGACGGCGCGGGGCGGCTCGCCGAGCTGGTCGACCCCACCGGCAACGCCACCCGCTACACCCGCGACGCGCTGGGCCGCGTGGTGCGGGAGGACCGGCCCGGCGACGCGGTCACGACCTTCGAGTGGGACGCGTGGGGCCGGGCGCTGGCCGTCCGGTTCCCCGACGGCGACTCGCTCGCCTACGCCTACACGCCCGCGGGCCGGGTGCGGTCGGTCACCAGCGGCGAGGGCCGGGGCTGGACCAACGAGTACGACTCGGCCGGGCGGCTCGTGGCCGTGACCGACGCGCTGGGCGCCACGACCCGCTTCGCGTGGGACGAGTGCGACCGGCCGGTCGCCACCGCCTGGCCCGGCGGGCGGGTGGACCGGATCGCCTACGACGCCGAGGGCCGGGCCGTCGAGACCAGCCAGGGCGGCCGCACGTGGCGGGCGGGCTACGACCACGCCGGGCGGGTCACCTCCGTGACCGACCCGGCCGGGGCCACCCGCCGCTACCGCTACGACCTGACCGGCAAGCTCGTGTCCGCCACCGACCGGCTGGGCCACAGCGTGCGCCTGCGCTACGACGAGCGGGGCAACCGGGTCGGCGTCCTCGACGAGCGGGGCGGGCTGGTCACCACGACCTACGACGGCATGCGGCGCCCGGTGGCGACGACCGACCAGCTGGGCCGGGTCACCCGGCTGCGCCGGGACGCGGCCGGGCGGGTCACGGCCCGCGAGCTGCCCACCGGCGAGGTGGTCTCCTGGGAGCGCGACGCCCGCGGCCTGGCCACCGACGTGCGCGTCGACGGGCGCGACGCCATCGTGTTCGAGCGCGACACCTCGGGGCGGCCGGTGCTGGTCCACGAGCCGGCCCGGAACCGCACGTTCACCCTGGGCTGGACCCGGGGCGGCCGCCTGGCGTCGCTCGACGTGGACGGCGACGAGATGCGCTGGGACCGCGACGGCGACGGCCTGGTGGTGGCCCGCCACGACCCGGCCGGGCGCACGACCTCGTTCGCCTGGGACCGGGCCGGCCGGCTGGCCACGGTGTCGTCGGACCGGTGGGGCCGGGTCGCGCTCGACCGCGACCTGGACGGCCGGCTGGTGGCCCTGCGGGCCGAGGGCGTGACCCGCACCTGGGACCGCGACGCCGACGGCCTGGTGGCCGCGTACCACGAGCAGGGGCCCGCCGGGTCGGCGGGGTCGGCGACCACGACGCTGGTCCGGGACGCCACCGGCCGGGTGACCGAAGCCCGCTCGTCCGGGGGTGTGAGCCGCTACGCCTACGACGCCGCCGGCCAGCTGGTCGGGGCCACCACCCCGGCGGGCGCCTGGACGTGGGCCTACGACGAGCTGGGCCGCCTGGTGGCCGAGGCCGGCCCGGACGGCACCACTGCGTACGACTACGACGAGGCCCACCAGCTCGTGCGCATGGTGGGGCCCGGGGGCACGACGGGGTTCAGCTACGACGCCGCCGGCCGCCGCGTCGAGGAGTCCGGCCCCGAGGCCACCCGCCGCTACACCTGGGACGGCCTAGGCCGCCTCTCCTCGGTCTCCGGCGTCGACGTCGACGTCGACGCCTTCGGCCGCCTGGCCGCCTTCGGCACCACCCGCCTGACGTGGGACCCGACCGGTCCGGTCGCCGAGCTGATCGCCATCGACGACCGCGAGGTGATCTCGGCCGAGGGCCACGCCCTCGCCCTGGGCACGGACTGGCTCAGCGCGGACTGGCGCGGCTCGGTCGGCCCCACCGACCCGTGGGGCGCCCGTGCCGGCTCCGGCGCCGATGCCGGCCCGGGGCCCGGCGCCTTCGGCGAGCTCGACCTCGGCGGCCTCACGTGGCTGCGCAATCGGGTCTACGACCCCGCCACCCGCTCGTTCCTGGCCCCCGACCCGCTCCCCGGCATCCCCGGCACCCCGGTGGCGGCCACCCCGTACCACTACGCCAACAACGACCCGGTCGGCTACGTCGACCCCCTGGGGCTCCAACCCCTCTCGATCGAGCAGTACAACGACATCCGCGCCCAGGAGACGGGCGTCCAGTGGGGCAACATCGCCATGGGCGCGCTCATGGTGGGCTCGTTCTTCATCCCCGGCGGCCCCATCATCGCCACCCTGGTCGGCGCAGGCCTGGGCATGGCCCCGGGCATCATCCACGGCATCGAGACCGGCGAGTGGGACGTCGGCGGCATCATCAAGGGCGGCATAGTCGGCGGCATCGCCGGCCGCGTCGGCTTCGGCTTCGGCGCCGGCGCCACGGGCTTCGGCAGCGCGGCCCTGCGAGGAGCAGCCGGCGGCTTCACGTCCGGTGTGCTGGGCGAGGGCTACGACTTCCTGCCCATGCCCGGCGCCGACGGCCACTTCGACATGGAGAACGTGGCCCTCAACACGGTCATCGGCGGCGCCACCGGGCCGATGGGCTACCGCAACACCGGGTCGCACCCGGACGTCGCGCCCCCGTCGGGCGCGGCCAACGCGGCGAACGGCCCGCGGTTGCACGACCAGCTCTTGTTCGACGAGGCGTCGTCGACCTACCTGCCGAACGGCGAGCTGCATCCGGACGTGATCGCCGGGTCCCGGCCGATCATCCCCGGCTCGGACCTCAACAACCCGAACGTCATCCACGAGTTGACGTCCGACGGCAGCAACATCAACGACTGGGCCAAGATGTCCACCCAGACGTACCAGAGCCCGTCAGGCCCGTTCCAGACGCACTACTACCAGAACCAGGTGACGGGCGACGTCAACTACAACATCGACTACAAGGCCAAGCTCAACGGCCCCCACCCATGACGATGCGAGTGGTCCTCCGCGATCCCCAGCCCGCCGACGACGCGGCCCGGTCGGCCGGCGCCTGGCTGAAGCCCGGCGTTCCTTACGACGTGCTGGAGGTCCGGGCCGAGCCCGGGCGCCTCGTACATCTCCGCATCGCCGGGGAGCAGTCGGGCACACCCGCGCTGTTCGACGCCGCGCTGTTCGACACCGTCGACGGCACGATCCCTCCCCACTGGCGCGCCCGCCTCGGTCCGGGCGGCACGCTGACCCTCGGCCCGGCGGCCTGGGCTGCCCCCGGCTTCTGGGAGGCGTACTTCGACGACGACCCCGACGCCGTGGCCGCCTACGAGCGAGGGCGTGCAGCCGGGTGACCGATGTCGTCCTGGCCACGGGCCACGCTCACGTCACCGCCTACCACCGGACGTTCGACGAGCTGGTGATCCGGCTCCAGCTGTGGGACGAGTCGATCCGGGAGATCACGGCCCGCGGGGTGACCGAAATGCACGACACGGGGACCTGGGAGTCCGACGCCTTGGTCCGCCATCCCGCACTGGATGGCCACGAGAGGGCCGGCTACGCGATCGTCGACACCGGCGGCGCACCGACGCTCACGTTCGCGGCCAGCGACCTCGACCTCGGCGAGGCCGTCAGATCGTGAGCACCGCGCCTGTGGTGGCGATCGTGACGTCGCCGCCGTAGGCGGCTTCGGCGTCGGCGCGCTGGGTGTCGGGGTCGACGCCGGGGACGATGTGGGTGAGGACGAGGCGGCCGGCGCCGACGGTGCGGGCCAGGGTGCCGGCCTGGCGGGCGGAGAGGTGCTGGACCTGGTCCTCGTGGTCCTGGCGGAGCGAAGCCTCGCACAGGAGGACGTCGACGCCGTCGCCCAGGTCGCCGGGGTCCCACTCCGGGCCGGTGTCGGCGCTGTAGAGCAGGCTGCGGCCGCCGGCGTCCACCCGGACGGCCAGGGTCTCGACCGGGTGGTCCGTCAGGCCGAAGCGGAAGCGCAGCCCGCCGATCTCGACCGGGCCGCCCGGGCCGAGGGTGTGCCAGACCAGGGTGGGGTCGAGCTCTTCGATCAGCGTCGTGGCCAGGCGCTCGGTCTCGGCCGTGCCGTAGACCGGCAGGTCCTCCAGGAAGAGCACGTAGCGGAAGGCGTTGCGCAGGACCGGGAGGTCGAGCCAGTGGTCGGGGTGCTCGTGGGTCAGCACCACGGCGTCGAGCGCGGCCGGGTCGACGTGGGCCTGGAGGTTGGCGAACGTGCCCGGGCCCAGGTCGACCGCCACGGTCGTGCCACCCGCCTGCACCAGGTAGCCGCTGCAGGCGCCACCGGGAGCAGGATAGGTGCCCGAGCAGCCGAGGACGGTCAGCGTGAGCGCGTCACCCATTACCGCAGGCTACGCAGCCCCCGATAGCGTCGCTGGGTCACCCGCCGGACCGTACGGGAGTAATCGAGGATCGTGGAATCGCTGCTGGCGGCGCTGGGGCTCGTCTTCGTGGCCGAGCTGGGCGACAAGACCCAGATCGTGGCGTTGGGCTTCGGGGCCCGCTACCGGCTGGCCCCGGTCCTCACGGGCGTGGTCCTGGCCTACATGGCCACCAACCTGCTGTCCGTGGTGGTCGGCGGGCTGCTGGGCGCCACCTTCCCCACCCGGGCCATCGGGCTCGTCGGGGGCGTGATCTTCCTCGGATTCGCGGCCTGGACCCTGCTCCACCACGACGGAGACGAGGAAGTCGACGAGGACGCCGAGGGCGCTGGCGGGATGCAGGACCGTCACGTTGTGCTGTCGGTCGCCACCGCCATGTTCGTGGCCGAGGTCGGGGACAAGACCATGCTGGCCACCGCCACCCTGGCCGCCCAGGGCAGCCCCGTGCTGGTGTGGATCGGCGCCACCGTCGGGATCATCCTGGCCGGGGCGCTGGGCGTGCTGCTCGGGCGCTGGTTCGGCGCCCGGCTCCCGGAGCGGGTCACCCGCATCGGCTCGGCGGTCCTGTTCGCGGGGTTCGGGCTGGTGCTGATCGGCGCCAACCTCTAGCCCCGCTAGCCCCGGCTAGTTCTCGAGGGACTTGACCTCGGCGGCCAGCTCGTCGAGCTCGGCGTCCCAGTCGGGCGGATCCCCGACCGGCACCACCACGAACTTGGACGCTCCGACGGCGATGAAGCGCTCGATCTGGCGGCGCAGGCCGCCGATGCCCTCGGGCACCACCTCGCGCGGGTCGAGCTCGGGCCGCCGGGCGGTGACCACCTGGGCGATGGCGTCGGGCAGGCCGCCGCGGGTGTAGAGCACCAGCACGCCGAGGTGCTCGTCCTCGATGGCCCGGTCGTGGCGGGCCGCCACCTCGTTGATCGTGGCCCAGCCCGCCTCCACCTCGGACGGCACGGTGAACGACGGCAGCCAGCCGTCGCCCAGCCGGCCGGTCCGGCGCAGCTCGGACGGGGACGTCCCGCCCAGCCACACGTCGATCGGATCCTGCACCGGCCGGGGCCGCAGGCTCACGCCCTCGACCCGGAAGTGCTCGCCGTCGTGGTGGACGTCGTCCTCGGTCCACAACCGGCGCATGAGGCCCACGGCCTCGTCGAACAGCGAGGCCCGCTGGCCCCGCTCCACGCCGAACGCCCGGTGCTCGGCCGGCACCGGGGCGCCGAGGCCCACCGCGGGCAGCAGGCGGCCCCCGGAGAGCCGGTCGAGGGTGGCCAGCTCCTTGGCCAGCACGACCGGGTTGCGGCCCGGCACCACCAGCACGGCCGTGCCCACCTTGAGCTTGCGGGTGCGGCCCGCGGCCACGGCCAGGGCCATGAGCGGGTCCGGCCCGGGCCCGGTGACCCGCTCGGTCAGCCACAGCGAGTCGAAGCCCTTCGCCTCCAGCGCGTCGACGAAGCCGGCGAAGCGCTCGGCGTCGGCCGCCGGGGTCTGCGTGCCGAGCCCCAGCCCGATGCGGATCTTCACGGCGACCGCCTAGAAGACGATCATCCGCTCGGCGAGGGCCGCGACCTCGTCCAGGTCGCCGGTCCAGGCGCCGGTGGACAGGTACTTCCAGCCGCCGTCGGCCAGGATCACCACGATCGTCCCCGACTCGATCTCGGTCGCCACCTTGGCCGCCCCGGCCAGGGCGGCGCCGCCGGAGATCCCGGAGAAGATGCCGACCTCGGTCAGCCGGCGGGTCCACACGATCGAGTCGCGGGGCCGCACGATCCGCTTGCGGTCCAGCAGGTCGGGACCGCCCCACTTCTCGTACACCGGCGGGATGTAGCCCTCGTCCAGGTTGCGGAGGCCCTCGACCCGCTCGCCCAGCGGCGGCTCGACGGCGATGATCTTGACCTCGGGGTTCTGCTCCTTGAGGTAGCGCCCCACCCCCATGAGCGTGCCCGTGGTGCCCAGGCCGGCCACGAAGTGGGTGATCTCGGGGCAGTCCCGCCAGATCTCGGGGCCGGTGCCCTCGTAGTGGGCCCGGGGGTTGGCCTCGTTGGCGTACTGGTAGAGGAACACCCACTCGGGATGCTCGTCGGCCAGCCTCTGCGCCCGCTTGACCGCCCCGTTCGAGCCCTCGGCCCCGGGGCTCAGGATGATCTCGGCCCCCCAGACCTCCAGGGCCTGGCGCCGCTCGATCGACACGTTCTCGGGCATGACGATCTTGATCGGGTAGCCCCGGGTCCGGGCGATGAGGGCCAGGGCGATCCCGGTGTTGCCGGACGACGGCTCGATGATCGTGCGCCCCGGCTGCAGGGTGCCGTCGGCTTCCGCGTCGGCGACCATCGTGCGGGCGATGCGGTCCTTCACCGAGCCGGCCGGGTTCTGGCCCTCCAGCTTGGCCAGGATGCGGACGTCGGGGTTGGGGCTGAGGGCGCTGACGTCGACCATCGGCGTGTTGCCGATGAGGTCGAGCACGGAGGCGTGGACAGTCATTGAAGTGGTCCTGGGGGTCGACACTACAACCGAGGCGCAAAATCCGAGTTGTCTGGTCGACAATCCTATCCGCCGTCCAGCGCGACCGCTTCCTCGGAGATCTCGCCGTCGACGATGCGGTACGAGCGCAGCACCGCCGCCTCCCGCTTGAGCGACACGATGACGTAGTGCCACCCGGGGTCCGGGGCCTGGGCCACGTCGGTGGGCGACGGGTAGGCCTCGGTGTGGGTGTGGCTGTGCATCACGCCGACGATCTCCAGGCCCTGGTCCTCGGCGTCCCGGTCGGCCCGCAGGTGGTCCCGGGGATCGACCGTGTAGACCCGGCTCGACTCGGCCGCGTTGCGGCACGGATAGAAGACCGTGGCAAGGCCGGCACCGGGCTCGCCGGCGAACAGTCCGCAGGCCTCGTCGGGCAGGCCGTCGTAGGCGTGGCCCACCATGCGGCGCCACACCTCCTCGGTCATCCGGAGCACGGGCGCCGACACTAGCGGCGCGGCGGTAGCCTCCTCATTCCCCCCTATGGCCCGCTCCGACCCCCGCACCGGCTCCGGCCGCAAGCTCATCGCCGCCAACCGCAAGGCGCGGCGCAACTACGACGTGCTGGAGACCGTGGAGGCCGGCCTGGTGCTGCGGGGCAGCGAGGTCAAGTCGCTGCGGGCCAGCCACGTCCAGATCGGCGACGCCTACGCCCGCATCGAGGGCGGCGAGGCGTGGCTCGTGTCCATGCACATCGCGCCGTACGACCATGCGCAGATGCACAGCGGCCACGAGCCCGAGCGCCGGCGCAAGCTGCTGCTGCACCGCTCGGAGCTGGACCGCCTGCGCGCCATCGTGGACGAGCAGCACCTCTCGCTCATCCCGCTGTCGCTGTACTTCAAGGACGGCCGGGCCAAGATCGAGCTGGCCCTGGCCCGGGGCCGCAAGACCTACGACAAGCGCCAGGCCCTGGCCAAGCGGGACGCCGAGCGGGAGGCGGCCCGGGCGGTGGCGCGGGCGGGTCGGGGCGACTGATCCGGTAGACAGGTCGTCATGGCTGGCGAGAACGCGGCGATGGCGGAGCTGTGGAACGGGCGCTCGGGCGAGAGCTGGATCCGCTTCGACGAGCACCACGACCGGGGCCTGCGGCCCTGGGGCGAGGCCGTCCTGGCCGCCGCCGCGCCGGGAGCGGGCGAGCGGGTGCTGGACGTGGGCTGCGGCACCGGGTGGATGACCCGCACCGCGGCCCGGGCCACCGCCGGCGGGCAGGCCCTCGGCCTGGACATCAGCGAGATGCTCGTGGCGCGGGCCCGGGAGTCGGCCGCGGCCGAGGGCGTCGGCAACGTGACGTTCACGGTCGGCGACGCCCAGGACCACCCGTTCGCGCCGGCCAGCGTCGACGTGGCCATCAGCCGCTTCGGGGTCATGTTCTTCGCCGATGCCACGGCCGCCTTCGCCAACGTGGGCCGGGCGCTGGCGCCCGGGGGGCGGCTGGCGTTCGCGTGCTGGCAGAACCTCCAGCGCAACCACTGGATCCTCGTCCCCTTCGGCGCCATGACCGCCGTGGCCGGTGTGCCCGAGCCTCCGCCGCCGGACGCGCCGGGGCCGTGGTCGCTGGCCGAGCCCGACCGGGTGCGCTCGGTCCTGGGCGCTGCCGGGTTCGCCGATGTCGGCCTGGACAGCGTCGAGGCGCCGATGTGGCTGGGCGACACGGCCGAGGAGGCCTACGAGTTCATCCGGGCCAGCAGCAACGTCCGCCTCCTCCTGGAGGGCAAGGACCCCGAGACCGT
Organism: Acidimicrobiales bacterium; assembly: GCA_036558145.1. Classification (GTDB taxonomy): domain Bacteria; phylum Actinomycetota; class Acidimicrobiia; order Acidimicrobiales; family VFJN01; genus ZC4RG19. Next base: position 147 of record DATBGF010000094.1, on the reverse strand, counting down.
CACCCGGGCCCTCGACGCCCTGCGCACCACGCTGGACGGCCTGGAGGTGGGCGACGCAGGCGTGGCGCTGCCGGGCGCGGCCTGGCTGGTGACGGCCACCCGGGCCTGACGCCCTCCCGGTCGGGCCCGCCTGTCACCAGGCTCCGT
>DATBGF010000093.1:0-8973 GCA_036558145.1 Acidimicrobiales bacterium | reverse complement strand
GCCGTCGACGCGGGGTACGCGTCCTGGCCCGGACGCATCTCGATGATGACCGAGCCGCCCTCCTCGAGGGTGATGAAGCCCGAGTGGACGGCAGCGATGCACACCGCGGAGTCGTCGGTGTAGGTGCCCGTCCCCCAGATCGCGGCGAGGTTGGCTGGCTCGGGGTGCGGGCCGGGGCACTCGAACTGGAAGGTCGAGCCCACCTGGTCGCGGTGCTCGATGGCGGTGAGGCGCCACAGGTTGACCGCGTCGGGGTCGGCGGTGGTGCTGGTGCTGCCCTCGGTGGTCGTGGTCGGCGCCGCGGTGGTGGTGGTCACCGTCGTTCTGTCGACGTCCCGGCCCCGGACGATCAGCAGCGCGCCGATACCGGCCACGACCACGATCGAGACCCCCACGAACGCAGTCAGCGCTCTTTCCCCCCACCGCGCAGGAATGCCCATGTGTAGCCCATTCCACGGCCCCGTGTCGGGTATGCGTGCCCCCGGATCGTGCGCTCGGCCCTACGGCGGGAGTGGGGCCCCGGCGCGCAGGAGGTCCTGTTCGACCTCGGGGGGGATCTCGATCACCCATCCGGACGCCGCCAGCGTCCTCCGGTCGACCTGGAGGGAGCCCGGGTGCACGCCCTGGGCGCTGAACCGGAAGGTCCACGTGTCACCCTGGTCGATGACGTCGGCCACGGACGTGGTCTCGGACCGCCCGGCCGTCGCCAGTGGCATCCAGCCGCCGCTCGGCCCCCGGACCTCGACGGCGATGTCGAAGTCCGTGGCGTTGGTGATCGAGACCGAGCTGATCCTCGGCGGCTCCCGCAGGCCGCCGAGCGCGACGGCCAGGGCCACGGCACCGGCGGCGACGAAGGCGCCGGCGTCGCTGTGCACGAGCCGGCGAAGTCGGCGCGCCCCCGAGACCTGGAGCGCCGCGCCGGTCGTCATGACCGCGTGGCGATGACGACGACCACCGCCGCTACGACCCCGGCCGCGGCGCACACCGTGGCGAGGTCCACGAAGGGCGACGGTTGGCGCCGGTCCTCGTCGTCGCGGGCCACCTGGATGGCGATGTCCCGGGCGATGAGGGCGAGGACGGGGTGGGCGAGGGCCGCGAACGCCAGAACGGCGCTGGCCCGGTTCCAGCGCGCTCCTCGCGGCTGGTCGAAGGGCTTGGTCAGGTCTTCGGCGATCGCCGCCCACCCGAGCAGGGCGACGAAGCCGAACCCGAGGTAGTAGACGACGAGCTGTGCGTCGGTGGAGAGCAATGGGGCTCCTGTCGTGGAGTGGCGAACTGGGTGCGCGCGTTGAGCCCTCCGGCTGGTGCCGGGGCGCGACGCGACGGTCTCGGCCGCCCGACGAAGCGGAGCTACCGCTCGCTAGGTCAGGCGCAGGGCGAGACCGGCCGGCGGGGCGCGACCGCAGAACGGCGGGTTCGCGTAGCGCGCGACCCGGCCACCGGGCTCCGTCCCCCGGCCCGGCCACCGCACGACGCCCGGCACGAGGACGAGCGCCGCGACGATCGCCACGAGCGTCAGCCGCAGCTGCAACGTCCGCTCGCCGGCGGGGTCTCGTTGATCGAGCCGGGCGGCGACGGGCTTGGCGTCGGGCACGTTCGCCTGGGAGAGCAGATCCGAGGCATGCCCGCCGGCACCGGCGTCGACCCGTGCGAGCCCGGCGATCGGCACCCGCCCACTCGACAGTGCGAGGGCGGCGACGACCGCGCTCACGAGGAGCACACGACGAGCGAGCCGGATCTGCATCGTGCCGGCCAGGGTAGTCAGGCCTGCCGCGGGAAGGCCCGAGCCACTGCGCGCATCATGGGCGTGGGAGCCTGGCCGGCATGAGCGGGCCTCCTGCAGAGTTCGTCGAGCTGGCTTCCTTGGCTCGGGCGTATCAGCGGTCGCAAGCCCTCGCGGTCGTGGCGGAGCTCGGGATCGCGGATCTGCTCGGCGAAGGCGAGCGGGTGGTCGACGACCTGGCCGCGGAGACGGGAACGCATGCCGGAACGCTCTATCGACTGTTGCGGGCCCTCGCGTCGATCGGTGTGTTCTCGGAGCGGGCCGACCGCGGCTTCGCGCTCACGTCGATGGGCCACTACCTGCGCAGTGATCATCCGCTGAGCGTTCGCCCGGTCGTGCTGATGCTGTGCAGCGACTACGAGTGGGAGGCCTGGGGCGAGCTGAGCTACAGCGTCCGCACGGGCGAGAACGCCGCGATGCATGCGCTCGGCACGGATGTGTGGGAGCACCGCCGGCGCCATCCGGCTGCCGGCGCGAACTTCGACGCCGCGATGCGCACGCTCAGCCGCTCGAGCGCTCCTGGGGAGATAGCCGCGTACGACTTCGGCCGCCACGACGTCATCGCCGATGTCGGCGGTGGCACAGGCGCCATGCTCGCCGGGATCCTCCGCGCCCACCCCCGGTCGCGCGGCATCCTGTTCGACCAGCCTGACGTCGTACTCGGCGCGCCTGACGTGCTGGCTGAGGCGGGCGTGGCCGGTCGTGTCGAGATCGTCGCAGGTAGCTTCTTCGACAACGCTCCGCCCGGTGCTGATGCCTACGTGCTGCGGCGCATCCTGCACGACTGGCCGGACCCGCAGTGCGTCCTGATCCTCGCCGAGATCCGACGCGTCGTCCCCGACGACGGGCGGCTGCTCGTCATCGATGGGATCGTCGGCCCGCCGAACGACGACCCGCTCGTGAAGTTCCTGGATCTGATGATGCTCGTCAGTGCCGGAGGGAGGGAGCGGACCGAGAGCGAATGGACGACTGTCCTCTCATCGGCCGGCTTCCGGCTGGAGCGAACGACCCGCGGATCCGCCAGCACTCATGTGCTCGAGGCGGTGCCGGTCTGAGCCGGGGTCGACGCCGAGCGGGTCCTCTCCGAGATCAGGCGTTGACGACCCCGATCCTGGTCGCGTTGCGCACCAGGATCTGGGTGGCCGGCTCGGGGTCGACGCCGAGGTCGTCGAGGGCGGCGAACAACCGGTCGGTGGCCGCGGTGGTGGCGATGCGGTCGTGGGCGTGGAGGGCGGCGGCGACCGCGAGGCGGTGGGCCCGCTCGGCGTAGGGATCGGCCGTCAGCACGCGCTCGGCCAGCCTGCGCGCCGCGTCGGCGGCGCCGCCGACCAGCTCGAGCTCGCCCAGCGTCAGCGCCGCTTCGACCAGGCGGGACTCGAGGTGGCGGGCCGCCCGGTCGAGCTCGACCAACCGGTCGAGGTCGGGCAGGGGCCGGCCCCGCCACCCCGCCACGGCCGCCCGCAGCTCGTCGACCCGGCTGCCGGCGTCGCCCACGCGACGGGCGGCCTCGGCCCGGTCCAGGTGGCCCTGTGCCTCCCAGCAGTCGACCTCGAGCCCGGGCACCGGCGCCAGCCGCAGCTGGTGGGTGTCGCCTCGCACGAAGTACGGCGCCGCTCCCGAGGCCCGGTCCGGTTCGAGCAGCCGCTGGAGGTGGCGCAGCGTGACGCGGAGGTTTGCCCGCCCCCGCTCCGGGTCGAGCTCGGGCCAGAGCAGCTCGACCGCCCGGTCCCGGCTCACCGTCCCGTCGACGACCAGGAGGCTCAGCAGCTCCCGCACCCGGATGCGGTGGAGCGCGGGGGTGTCGACCACCCGCCCGTCGCGCCGCACCTCCAGCGGGCCCAGCACGCCGACGCGGACGGCGGCGGCGGGCCGGGCCGGCAGGACCCGCAGCACGGCGGCGGCGCCCCGGCGGACCGAGGTCTCCGGGTCGGCCAGCCGGCGCTCGAGCTCCGCGGTCACGGCGTCGCCGAACAGGTCGGTGAGCTGGACGGCGATGTCCGCTCCCCACGGCGCCCGGGCCGCGACCCGGCACGCCAGCTCGACGGTCCACGGGAACGGCAGCGCCGTGCACGCCGACGCGGCCACGGCGGGCGGTGCGGCGGGTACCGAGCCGGCCCGGGCGGCGAGCAGCAGCCGGGCCGCCTCCCGCGCCCGGGCGTGCGACGGGCCCAGCTCGGCGGCGTCCCAGCGGCGCCGCAGCTCGGCCGAGCATGCGTAGGGCACTGCCGGCGTGCGGCGTAGGTGGGCGTCGGTGAACGGGTCGAGCGGGCCCTGGTCGACGAACCGGGCCATGGCCGCCTCGGCCGCCTCGTCGTCGTGGTCGACGATCGCCGCGCAGGCCCGGGCGGCGGCCAGCAGGGCCCCGTCGGGGCCGGCGCCGGTGGCGAAGGGCGAGGTGTCGAGCAGGCGGACGGCGAGGCGGACCGGCGCGGGGTCGGGGCCGGACGCGGCGAGGACCGCCGTGAAGGCGGCCTGGTCGAACGTGTCGCGCTCGCTGAGTCCTCGGTAGCGGGCAGCGCTGTTGTCGACGCCGGCGGTGGCCAGCGGCTCCGGCTCACCGTCGAGCCAGCGGGCCAGCCGGTGGAGCTCGCGCTGGACGGCCAGGCCCGGCACGGGGTCGAGGCCGGCGGTGAGCTCAGCCGCCTCGCCGGCCCGGCCGGCCAGGAGCAGGAAGTGCCAGTGGAGCCGGACCAGCCCCTCGGGCCGCTCCTGGGGGGCGATGCCGCCCACGGGCTCGGCCAGGATGGCGAGCGCCCGGTCGAGGTCGCCGCTCATGGCGGCCACGCCGGCGTCGACGCTGGCCACCAGCAGGGGCAGCTGATGCGGGCCGCCCCGCTCGGCGGCCAGGGCCCGGGCCCGGACGCCCAGGCCGAGCAGGTGGGCGATGTCGTTGCGGGCGTCGGCGACCAGCGCCGCCAGCCCCAGCGTGACCGCCTCGCCATGGCCGTCGCCGGCGGCGTGGAACCGGGCGGCCAGGGCGTCGAGCCGGTCGGCCGGCGGCTCGGACGCCGACCGGGCGTGGGCGAGGGCGCAGGCGAGCAGCTCGACCTCGGCCGGCTCGCCGGTGTCGGGGCCGGGTGCGTCGCGCAGGGCGAGCATCCACGTCTCGGCCAGCTCGATCGGGAGGCTGCCGAGCGTGTCGCGCACGAGATCGACCGCGGCCCTGGCCAGGGCGTCGGTGGCGCCCAGGCGGAGGGCCAGGGCGCCGGCCGCTATCGGATCGCCCCGGGTGGACGCGATGGCGAGCACCCGGCGGGACGCGTCCGCCACCTCGGGTGGGGTGCCGAGGCGGCCGACATACGGCGCCCACAGGTCATGCACCACCACCTGGTCGCCGACCTGGTGGACCAGCGGCACCCGGGCGCAGAACCCGTCCGGGTCGAACGGCCGGCCGACCACTGCCTCGACCTCCTCGACGCCGGACGGGCCGAGGAGCGACAGCGCCAGCAGCGCCGCCCGGTCGCCGGGGTCGAAGGCCGCGATGACCTCCTCCCAGACGAAGTCGTCGACCGAGCGCCGGGGCGCCACCAGCGCCAGCCGCACGAGCGCCGGCCAGCCTGCCAGGTCGACCTCCAGCGGGGCGACGCCCAGGCTGCCGGCCAGCGCGGCCGCCTCGGCGGCCTCGAACCGCAGCTCGTCGGCGCCGACCTCGACCACGTCGTCGGCCGCCCGGAGCCGGGCCAGCGACAGGGCGGGCAGCCGGCGCCCGCACAGCAGCAGGTGGAGGTTGGCCGGGGCCCGCCGCAGCAGCTCATCGACCAGCCGGGCGGCACCGTCGCCCAGGAGCTCGACGTCGTCGAGCAGCAGCGACACGTGCAGCGGCGCCAGGTCGGTGACCACGGTGTAGACCCGGTCGAGCGGCGGGCGGCCGCCGCCGGGGGGCGCGCCGAAGGCTGCCTCGACCGACGCCGCCAGTCGCGCCGGGGTCTCGCAGCCGGTGCGGCATGTCACCCAGCCTTCGACCCCCCGGGGCCGGGCCCGGTTGGCCCGCAGCGCCTGCCCGAGGGCGACCGACTTGCCGAACCCGGCGCCGGCCACGACCGTGGTGACCGGGTGGTCCCAGCGGGCCTCCAGGCGGTCGAGCACCGCCGACCGCACGACGGCGTGGGCGACGTTGGGTGGGGCCGGGGGCTGCGCCGGTGCGGGCGTGGTCGCCATCAGCCCCAGGTTTTCAGCCCGTTTACGGCTGCGCACGACGATCGGGCCATGGGCCGGCTGACCGTGACCTGGAGCGAGCCGAGCGGACCCGCGGGGCTGTGGGTGTTCGGCGTGGTCATCGACGCCCGCGCCCTCGGGGCGGGCCGGTTCGTGGTCGGCTGCCCGTGCGATGGCCCGCGCGACATCGACGTCCCGGTGGTGCCGCTGGCCGGCGTGGCGGTGGCGGGGATGGTCGCCGTGGCGGCGGACCACGGCTGCCTCCCCGCCACCCGGGTCGCCTGCGCCGGCGCGGCCCGTGTGCTCGACGCGCTGGTGGAGCGACGGGTGGCCGGCGTCGCCCTCCACCGGCCCGCCGACGTGCGCGACCTGGGGCTGCGGATCGAGCAGGACGTGCGCGACGCGCCGCGCCCCGGCGCGGCCTGCCTGCTCACACTCGACGGCCCCACCGAGCAGTCCGTCGCCCTGGCCGTGACCGGTCGCCGGGCCAGAGGGACGCTGCGCTACAGCATCTAGAGGTGGTCCCTGCGCCGTTCCGCGCCTGCGGAGCAGATGCTTAGATAGCTTGCTAGCATGCTGTCATGTCAGGTGACGACGTCAAGCAGTTCAACGTCTACCTGCCTGTGGAGCTCATCAAGCGGGTGAAGCACCGCGCGGTCGACACCGAGCAGTCGCTCTCCGCTCTCGTCGCCGCAGCGTTGGAGGACTACCTGCGCTCGTGAGAGGACAACTGACATGGCGACCGACGGCATCGAGGCTGTGTTCCTGGAGACCCACAACTGGGGAAAGACTGCGAAATTTTTCCAGGCGCTCGGCTACGAGCTCGAGTTCGAGACCGACCATGCCTCGGGCCAGCTTCGCAACGGCGACGGACCGCACGTCTTCATCGCCGAGGTCCCCGAAGACCGGCCAACGGGCATGCGCCTCGTCCTTCGCATCCGTGACGCAGAGGCATTCGATGCCGACCCGATCGTCGAGGTGGTCACCCCGTTCCAGCCGACGCACTGGGGCCGACAGGAGATGACGGTCCGTGATCCGGACGGGCGGGTGTGGAGCCTTCAAGCTCCGTGTGCGGAATGAAGGCCACTCCCGACAGCAGCGCCGTGCGCACCGGTCTCTGGCGCGCCCTGCACGTGCAGCTCGATGCGCCACCGCACTTGATCGAGGACGAGATCGGGTTGGCCCTCGCCGCTCCTGAGGCCGGGTGGCACGACCGGCCCGACATGCACCCGGCTGGTACCCGTGGCTACCGCGCCGCCCTCGTCGCCCGAACCCGGTTCGTCGAGGACCTGGTGGTTGATGAAGGCATCGGCCAGTACGTCCTCCTCGGTGCCGGGCTCGACACGTTCGCGCAGCGCCACCCCGGGCTCGCCGAACGCGTACGGGTGTTCGAGATCGACCAGCCCGGCCCGCAGGCATGGAAGCGGCAGCGCCTGGAGGAGCTCGGCTACGGCATCCCGGAGAACCTCCGCCTGATCCCGATCGACTTCGAAGCCGACCAGGACTGGTGGCGGGCCCTCCTCGACGCCGGCTTCGACCCGGCCACACCGGCACTCGTGTCGTCGAGTGGCGTGTCGATGTACATAACCCAGGCGGCCACGGCGGCGACACTGCGCCGGCTCGCCGGGATGGCGCCGGCTTCGATCGTCGCGATGACGTTCATGCTCCCGTTCGAGCTGGTCGACGAGGCCGATCGGCCCGGCCTCGAAGCAGCAGCACGCGGCGCACAGGCGTCGGGCACCGCGTGGATCAGCTTCTACGCACCAGAAGACATGACGACCCTCGCACGGGAGGTGGGGTTCCCCCATGTCCGGTACGTCCCGACAGCCGAACTGGCCGAGCGCTACCTCGCAGGCCGGACCGATGGCCTCACGGCCGCCCGTGGCGAAGGAATCCTTCTTGCCCGAACGTGAAGCCGGTCCGAACGCCGCCGGGAGTGACGCCGTACGCCCTACACACCTGAGACGGGGAGGACCATGACTGAGATGCCCGAACCGAGCGATGCGCGCCCGGCCAGGGGGCCGGAGCCCGGCACACCGCAGGTCCACGAGCCACCGGCGATCGCGCCGCTGGCCGCGCAGCATGGCCTCGGCGCCTACCGCAACGGTCGCACGGTCATCAACCCGGCCGCCATTGCCCGAACCGGGCTGCTGGCCCTCGTGGGGGCGGTGGCGATCTACGCCCTCGGGGTCGCCGTGGACGTGGGACTGGTGGTGGTCGTCGGCTTCTTCGCCATCGTGTTCGCGCTGACGCTTCTGGCCTACGCGCTCAAGACAGTGATCACCGGTGGCGACAACTGGTACCTCTACGACGGCGGGCTGGTGGCCGTGAACCGGCGGCAGCCCCGGGTGGTCGTGTGGCCGGAGGTCGCCTCGATCCGTCGCAAGCGCATGGGCAGGCGGGCCCGGCGCCGGGGCATGGGCGGCGTCACCCCCGACACCCTGCGCGGCTACCGGATCAAGTTGCGGGACGGGTCGAGCGTCTACCTGACCGCGCCCGACCTGACCGACCCCGGCCGCAAGCTCGGGGCCGATCTGGAACGACTCACGGCGACAGCCGGCATCCGCCCCGAGGGCTGACGCGGTCAGCCGCACGCTGACCGAGGAGGCCCACTTTCCTGTTGTCAGACCGCTAGTGGAGTGAGGGACGAACGATGGGGATGAATCACCGGGACAGCGATCGGCGCCTCGTACTGGCTGCGGCTGTGGCCATCGGGTTGCTTCTCGGGGCCTGCTCTGCCGAGAGCAAGGCCTCGGCTGTCACCAAGTGGTGGAACAACGGCGTCGATTCCGACTTCGATGCACTGCTGAGCTCGTTCGAGAGCGCCGAGACAGCAAACAACGAGGCCGGAGCATCAGGCTTCGATTCGGACTTCGACGCGCTGCTCGCCGCGTGCTCCGGCCACGAGGAGGCCACCCGGAAGCTCCAGAACGACGATCCGGTGCCCGATCCGGATCTGCAGAATGAGTGGGCGTCCGCTCTCGATTCCTCCATGCACGCAGCGACGGCATGTCAGATCGCCGCCGAGCGGCGTG
>DATBGF010000092.1:0-2128 GCA_036558145.1 Acidimicrobiales bacterium | reverse complement strand
CCGGCGCTGCTCCACGACCAGCCCGCCGCGCCGGTGATTCTGGCCGGCGCCGCGCTCATCGCCTTCGCCGTGCTCTACCTGGCCCACGGCATCAACGCCGGCACGACGGTGGCGCTGGCCGGGATGCTGGCCAGCCTGGCGCTCACCGCCGGGCTGGCGTTCGGGATGGCCGCGGCGCTCGAGCTGACGGGGGTGGGCGCCGGCCGGACCGGGCCGGTGGGGCTGACCGCCGGGGCGCTGGACCTCCGCGGCCTGCTGGTGGCCGGCATCGTGATCGGCGCGCTGGGCGTGCTCGACGACGTCACCATGAGCCAGATCTCGATCGTCGCCGCGCTGCGGCGGGCCAACCCCGGCCTGCCCCCTCGGCTGGTCTACCGCGAGGCCACCAAGGCCGGGCGCGACCACATGGCCTCGACCGTGACCACGCTGATCCTGGCCTACGCGGGCGCGTCGCTGCCGCTGCTCGTCCTCTTCGCCCAGGGCGGCCCGTCGCTCGGCGGGCTCGCGAGCAGCGAGCTGGTCGCCACCGAGATCGTGCGCATGCTGGTCGGCGCCATAGGGCTGGTGCTGGCGGTCCCGATCACCACCGCGCTGGCCGCGGTGGTCCTCCCCGGCGGCGAGGACGTGCTCGGGCGCCGGGCCGGACGGGGCAGCATCGGCGTCGACCCGGTCGAGGACGGCGGCGCCACCCCGGAGCCCCGCCACGCCTTCCGCCGCAAGCGCCGGCGCGACCGCCAGGCCGGGCCCGAGCCGCTGGAAGAGCTGACACCGGTCGAGCCCTGAGCCCCGCGCTCACCCTTCACCCGCCGAGGGTGATGGACGCCGAGTGATCGCGGCGGAATCCTGGGGTGGTGGCCACGCTGACCGTCTGGAAGTTCGCGACGCCCGAAGGCGCCGGCGCCGCGGAGAAGACGCTCGTCGAGCTCCAGAAGCAGGACCTGATCGCCATCCACGACGCGGCGACGGTCTCCTGGCCGGCCGGCGCCAAGCGGCCCAAGACCCGCCAGCTCTCCTCCATGACCGGCGCCGCCGCCCTCAGTGGATCGTTCTGGGGCCTGCTGTTCGGCCTGCTGTTCTTCGTCCCCTTGCTGGGTATGGCCGTCGGAGCCGCCGCCGGCGCCCTCGGCGGATCGCTGACGGACGTGGGCATCGACGACGACTTCATCTCCTCGGTCCGGGCCCGCGTCACCCCCGGGACCTCGGCCCTGTTCGTCCTGTCGAGCGAAGCGGTGATGGACGAGGTCACGGCCGCGTTCGCGGGCCATCACCCCGAGCTCATCCAGTCCAACCTGTCGGACGAGGAGGAAGCCAAGCTCCGGGAGGTCTTCGCGGAGTAGCGCCCGTCGTACGGTCTCACCCTGCGTGTCTCACCCCGTGTGGGTGACGCACCGCGCCCCGAAATGGGGCACTATTGGGGGACACGTCACTAACCCTTCCGTCGCAAAGGAGGGTCCCGGTGGGTCTGCACCCCACGCACCAGACCCGACCTCTCCCCTCCCGGCACACCGTGCCGGCACTGCCGTGGTCGCTCGTCAGCCGGAGCCGGCTCGAATCATTGCTGGAGGACCAGCACCGGCGCCACATCACGCTCGTGTCCGGCCTGCCAGGAGCGGGCAAGACCACGCTCGTGGCCTCGTGGCTGCGATCGACGGACCGGCCCGCGGCCTGGGTGGGCCTCGACGCCCGCGACAACGAGGCCGGCCGGCTGGCGCGGTCCATCGTGGGCGCGCTCGCCCGCATCTCGGCCGTGCCCGAGCCGCCGTCGCGCCGCCGGCGTCCGGGCAGCGCCCAGCTCGACCAGGCGTTCGCGTCCCTGGCGCCCGGCCCCTGGGTGCTCGTGCTCGACGACGTTCACGAGCTGCGCTCGGCCGACGCCCTGGCCACGCTGCGCCACGTGCTCGACCACGCGCCCGCGTCCCTGCCCGTCGTGCTGTGCGCCCGCGCCGACCCGCCCGTCGCCCTCGGCCGGCTGCGGCTCGACGGCCGTCTGGGCGAGATCCGCAACGCCGACCTCGAGTTCACGGTGGACGAGGCCTCCGCCCTGTTCGACGCGTACGGCATCGAGCTGCGCCACGAGGACGTGCGGGCGTTGTGGGAGCGCACCCAGGGCTGGGTGGCCGGGCTGCGC
>DATBGF010000091.1:0-11228 GCA_036558145.1 Acidimicrobiales bacterium | reverse complement strand
GAGCCGCCGGGTCGGGCTCACCGGCGTTGTCACCCATCCGCTGGAGCTCGTCGATGACATCGCCGAGCACCGCCCCCGGCCGGGAGGCGACCGCGTCGACGGCCTCGGCGAGGGCCGCACCCTCGTCGCTGTGAGGCGAGCACCCGGCGAGCAGGGAGAGGAAGCCGAGCGAGACCGCGGACCGCTCGGCGCCGGCGAAGCTGCGCATCGGGTCGATGCACACGTCCGCCTCGTCGTCGAGGCGGACGATCTGCACCTGCCCGGGCACGGTCGCCGCGAAGCGCACGTACTCGCCGCTGCGGGTGCGGTCGATGGTCACGACCTGCCCACCGCGGGCGAGCGCGTCCCAACAGAGCCGCTTCAGGAAGAAGGACTTGCCGGAGCCCAGCCGGCCGACCGCGGCCAGCGACGGGCTGGCGTTGGCCCGGGGGCCGAAGGCGGGGTCGAACAGCACGGGGGTGCTGATGCCCCCGTCCAGCGACAGGCCCAGCAGCATGCCGCAGGGATCGCCGACCTCCGGTCCGCAGAACGGGCTGCCGGCCGCCAGGTCCTGGGTGAGCATGAACTGCGTGTAGTCCCGGCACACGGGCGCGGCCGCGGTGCCGGGAAGCATCGACCGCAGCAGGTCGGCCTGGCCCCCGGTCGGGCGGGCGACCCCGTACTCCTGCGGCTCGAACATGGCCACCAGCGCGGCGGCGCGATCCTCGAGCTGCGCCAGGGAATCGGCGGCGATCGACATCAGGATCGTCACCTGGAGCTCCGGCTCCATCGGGTTGGCCCCGAGCTGGGCGCGTTCGCGGTCGATGGCCTGGATCGCCTCGGCGAGCTGGGGCGGGGCGCCCGAGACCTCGCCGTCGTACTCGTCGATCTGGCCGATCAGGTCGCGCTGCTTGCGCCGCACCTTGCTCTGCGCATCGGAGTTGGGGACCGCCTTGATCCGGACGCACCAGTCGACGGGAAAGCCGGCCTCGTCGGCGTGGTAGAGCCACTCGCCCCCGCCGTTGGGGTAGGCGAACAGGTGCGGCATGTCGGCGACCGCCAGCACGGTCTGGTAGCTCGTGCCGCCGGGGCCGTCGATCCGGACGTAGCGGCGGTGCCGCGGACGGTCGGCGTCGCCCTTGTACCCCCCTTCCTTGATCACCGCGTCGGTGAGCTGCGCCAGCACCGCCCTCGGCCGGTCGGCGGACGCCCCCGCCCCCGGCGCTCCGTCGTCGGCGGACGGGGGCTCCCACAGCCGGTCGAACGACGGCTCGCCGGCCGCGCGACGGAGCGCGCGGGCGTAGAGCCAGCACACCTCGCCCGCCGTCACGGCCGAGACCGGGACGTTGGCGCCCAGGCGCGCCTCGATCTCCCGCGCCTGGCGGCGCCGGGTCTCGATCTCCGCCGGCGGCACCGGGCCGGGGCCGAGGCCGAACGCGCCGTTCACCTCGCCGGCTGCGCCCCGCAGCAGCTCTAGCCACGATCGGCGCGGCGCCGGGAGCTCGGCCACGACGTAGTAGCGGCGCTTGTGGACCGAGACGCCCTCGAGCCAGTCGCCGGTGGCGAAGCAGGTCTCGAGCCACGCCTCGTGGCGCCGGACGTCGACACCCTCCAGCATGTCGCCGACCAGGTTGCCCGGGTCGATCGACTCGCAGACCGAGAGGAGCATGGCGTTGGCCGGCAGGCCGAGGAGCAGGCCCCGCAAGCGGGAGTGGACGGCCAGCTTGTCGGCATGGCCGGTGTGCGCGTGAGGGAACGGGGTCACGTTCCAGGCGGCCCAGACGCCGCCGTCCGTCCCCCAGATCAGGTTGCCGATGATGGTCCGGGCCGGCGCCTTCATCGGTCGCCCGCCATGATCCGGACACAGGCGCCCCGCAGGTCGGACCGGTGGGCGTCGACGTGGGGCCTGCCTCCCACCCGGCCGCTCGGCGGCGACGAGAGCAGCGCCACGTAGCCCAGCGCAGCCCGCACCAACGAGCGCCCCTCGATCCTCGCCCGGCGCACAGCCCATGCCAGCAACCACGGCAGTGCGATGGCCATCACGATCGCCGGGGTCTGCGGCAGCAGCGCGCCCCAGAACCGCCACGTCGCCATCTCGAAGAGGAAGGCTCCGACGATCACCCCGAGCTGCGGGATGGAGATCTGGAACGGCGGAGTCCAGCCGGCGATCTTGCCCAGCACGATCGGGTGGCGACGGGCGTGCGTGTAGGTCGCGCACATGATCTGCTCCGGTGCGGCGTCCCTCATGGATCGGCTCCTCTCCTGACAGGCGCGGGCGGTGGCGAGGCCTCGTGGCGGCTGGCGGCGAGATCGGTCAGGGCGTGAGCGTGCCGCCCTGGTTGACGTCCTCGTTCACCTTGTTCTCGAGCACGTCGATGTTGTTGACGCCCCAGACGACCACCGCACCGAGCAGTACGGCACCGAGCGTCGGCGCCACCGACCGCGTACGGATCCAGGTCATCCCGACGAAGACGATGGCCAGCAGGAGGATCCCCGCCGCCACCAGGACCTGGAAGCTCTGGATGAAGTTGTTGATGATCTCGAGCACTCGGGTCTCCTTGCTCCGCGTGCGCCCCGGAGGCGCTGCCCACCGGGAGATGCGGGCACCGGACGCCGCTTCTGCACCGGCGCTGCGAGATATCTCCGCCAGCTGCCACCCGACGTCACCGCCGGCGAATCGGCGATTCAGATCACTAGTCCCCGACGGCGACCGGGCCCTCCCAGGGCACGGACGTGCCGGTGCTCGCGTCGCCCGCCGTCGTGGGCGGGAAGCTGGACGTGGTCGCCGCCGGCTCGCTGTCGGCCCCGCTGTTCTGATAGTTCACGCTGGGGCCGCCCGGCAGGTCGACCACCTCCCACCGGCCGTCCCGCTCGTGCACCTCGACCGTGTACGCCACGTCGCGACGCGTGCCTCCGATCGTGTCGACGGCCGCATCGACCCGGACCCGGAGCGGGTCGCCGCCGGTGTCCCCCTCCGACGTCATCGCCTCGATCTCGATGCCCACGAACATCGGCTCGGCCGGGACCTCGATCGACAACCCCGGGGTCATGTAGCGGGTGGGTTCGCCGTCGCCCACCAGCAGGGCCCGGAGGAAGCCCTCGATCGTGTCGTACGGGCCGGTGCCCCGCTCGATCGGCGATCCCTCGACGCGCTGCCAGTCACCTGGGGCCACAGGAGCGACGGGCACCACCGTGGGCGTCGTCAGCACCGCCAGCCCCGCCTCGACGTCGCCTACGACCGCGACCTGCACGTACCAGGTCGTGGTCACCGGGTCGGCGGCCGGGGCATCGCCCTCGTCGCCTCCGCCCGCGGTCGCTTCGGACGCCGGCGTCTCGGTCACGTCGACGGCGACGGTCACCCACCAGTAGCCGGGGCCGACCGCGTTCCCCGCAACGGTGGTCACCTCGCCGATGTCGAGGGGTTCGGCCGCGCGCAACCCGTCGACGGGCTCGATGAAGAGGCTGGCAAGCACGTCCTGCCGGTCGTCGCCCGCGGCGGTCAGCCAGGCGGCGACCGCCCGCTCCGCGGTGCCCGCGACGGGCGCCGGCAGGGCGTCCGTCGCGTCCGAGGCCGGTGCGGCCGGCGCAGCAGCGGGCGCGCGTGCGATGGCGATCAGCCCGCTCAGGCAACCGAACGCCACGGCGCCCCAGAGCGCCACCCGGGCGGCGAGCTGCGCCCCCGGCCGTGACCAGCGCACCGGGTAGGGACGCAGGTCGTCAGGCGTGACGCCGACCAGCTCGCCATCGGGCTCACCGCGAGGGTCCCATGCCCAGCTCTCCTCGGGCACGACCCTCACGGGCTCTCTGTCCACCATGCGGTCCACACCGCCGGGATGCACGTCGCAGCCCCCGGAAGCGCGTCCCGGACCTGCGGCCGCGCGGGACTAGGCCCCGAGCCGGCCCTCGCGCGGCGTCGCCCCGGTCAGCTGCTCGAGCAGCTCGATCGTCTCGGGATGGACGGTGTCCTCGGGCTCGACCCCGATCTCGGGGTCCGCGAGGACGTCGCACAGCTCGCGGAACACGCGCTGCACGCCCGGGATGTTCCCCGCGGCGCGGGCGGTCCGCATCAGCAGCCGGTACATGCGCTCGTCGCTGGGGAACGCCCGCAGGCCCTGGCGGGCCGCCCACTCGGCCGAGCGCCAGTCGCCCATGGCGAGCCGCACCTCGCCCAGCTCCTCGGCGGCGTCGACCACCTGCGCCACGATCATCCCCCGGTGCGGGCCCACCCACGAGTAGCTCCGCCCCACCCCGGTGAACGGCTCGCCCTGCACGAGGCTGAGGGCCTGGTGCAGCCTGTCGGCGGCGAGGAGGGCGTCCTCGGTCTCGTCCGCCTCCGCGACCAGCTCGCAGAACACGCCGTAGTCGGTGACGACCGCCGGAGACAGCTCGTAGCGACCGGCCCCCGGTGGCGGGAACAGCTCGTCACCCAGCAGCGCCCGGGCCGAGCTGACCGTGTTGTACACCGTCTTCGCCGCGTTGGCGCCGGCCGGGAACAGGCTGATCTCCAGGTCCTCGCGGTCGACGGCGGACTCCCGCAGCGCGAGGTAGGTGATGGCCTCGAGTGCCCGCTGGCGGGTCGGGACCATGGGCTCGCCCTGTCCCCCGGGCCCCGTCACCCGAACGGCCCGGACCTCCCCGAGGACGCGCACCACGACGGCGACGTCGGCGAGCAGCTCGGAGAGGCGGTCGCGGCGCTCACGGGCCGGCGCGGCGGGCTCGCCGGGGACCGGGGGCGCCGGCGGCGGGTCAGGATCGACGCGCAGCACCGGCGGCGCCGGAACCTCCGGGAGGGGGGCCGCGGGCGACCGACCGGGCTCGACATCCGGATCGGGCCCGACGGGGGCCGAGGCCGCGGCCTCGTCGGGGCCGCCGCCGAGGACGAGCGGCAGGACCGGGGCCGGCGGGCGCCGCGGCGACATCTCCGGTGCGGTGGGGTCGGGCGCCACGTCGCCCTGGCGGTGGGCGTATCCCAGCAGCTCGACGAGCGCCGCGGCCTCGTCGCCCCCGAGCGCCCGGGGCCGCACCGGCTCGTCCACGCCGTCGATGACGAGGTATCCGTGCTCGCCGATCGAGAACCGGCGGCCGGGCAAGCTGCTGTCGACAGAGGGCACCACGACCATGCCCACGGTCGCGTTGCCCCGGCCGGCGAGGTCCGCGAGCCGGCGCCGCTCGGTTCGCTCGCCGGCAGGAACGGCCGACACGATGACGAGCGGGTCCCACGCCTCGGGTGTCGCCCCGACGGCCCGAGCCTGCGCCACGGTCGGGCAGCGCAGCGACCGGAGCGCCGCCTCGGTCGCTGCGGCATGCTCCTCGGCCGCCTGCAGCGCGTCCGCCAGCGTGGCCGCGGACTCGACGCCGGGCAGCCGGGCGAGATCCGGCTCGAAGCCGACGGCCACGACGCGCACCTGGTCGCTCCACACCGCGGTCGCCAGGGCGACGACGATGGAGCGCAGCAGGCCGGCCACGGCGCCCCGCGGCCCCTCGACCGTCACCACCCCGGAGCTCTCGAGCTCGACGAGCAGCTCGGTGCCGCTGTCCGTGGTACCGACCGGCACGAAGGTCGGCGCCGGCGCGGCCGAGCGCGCTCCGGCCTGCTCCAGGTGCGCAAGCGGCGCGCTCGTGACCCAGTGGGACCCGTCGAGCGCCGCGAACCCGGGGGGCGCGGGCGACGGGGCCGTGAGCGCGAGCAGCACGCTGTCCGCGCTCGCCTCGGCCCACGCAAGCCGCGGGAGCCCGGTCGCCCCGCTGCTCGAGGCGGCGGCCCGGAGCGCCACGTCGAGCAGCCGGGCTCCCTCGATGTCGGCGCCCCACCGCAAGCGCTGCTCGCTGGTGCGTGCCGGGCCGGGGGGCATGGGCATCACCCGGCCCCGACGGCGGTGGCGCTGCTGGGCACGCCGCCGCCGCTCGAGCAGCACGAGCGCACCGGCCAGCGCCAGGCCTCCGCCGGCCAGCCCGGCGGGGACCACCGAGCGGCCCCCATCCTCGGTGTCGGTGGCGTCGGAGATCGCGTCGGTCCCGGCCGGGACCTCGCCCGGCGCCACGCCCCCACCGGGGGCCGCGCCGTCGTCCACGGAGTCGTCCGGCAGCGGCGTGTCGCGCCCGTCGCCGGGCTCGTCCGGCGCCTCGGTGACGGGCGGCGGCGTGGCCCCGCCCGAGGCGGGCGGCGAAGGGTCGCCGGCCGCGGGGTCGTCGCAGTCAGGGGCGGTCTCCGGCGCCACCGGCGCCACCGTGCCCGAGGGCGTGATGGTCTGGAGGGCGGACGGGTCCGGCGGGGGGGTCGGCACGGCGAACACCTGCCCCGGGTAGATGAGGTCGGGGTCTCCCGGCGGCGCCAGGGCGGTTCGGTTCTGCTCGACGAGCGCCTGCCAGTGGGGGACGATCTCGGCGTCGGTCGGCGGCCGTCCCCAGGCGGCGGTGAGCTGCTCCTCGGCCAGCGACCAGAAGTTGTCGCCGGGTTCGACGGTGACGTCGCCGGGCACCGCGGCCTGCCCGGGCGTGGCCGCCGCCTGACCTGCCTCCGCGGTCGGCACCGATCGCGAGGGGTCCGCCGGGGCAGGGTCCGGCGTGCTGTCGGCGGCCGGCGTGGTGGGCACGCCGGGATCCTCGGCGGCGGGCGGTGACGGGTCCACGCCGATCCCCGCCGCGGAAACGTCCTCGGCGTCGAGCAGCACCATGCCGTCACCGGACGCGACGGCCGCCGCGGGGGCGATGCGCGCGTCCGCCGGGAGGACGAGCCGCCATCCCTCGACGATGCGGTCGGGGTTGGTCAGGCACGTGCCGTCGGGCTGGGGGCGGCCCTCGTTGAGCTGGAAGATCTCCGACCACCGCAGCGGGTCGCCGAGGTGGCGCTCCGCGAGCGCCCACAGGGTGTCGCGCCGCTGGACCTCGCACACGGGGGTGGGTGCCGCCGCGTGGGCACTCTGCGCTGTGGCACCGCCGTCCGGGGCCGTGTCCTCCATCAACGTGACGGTGACCGGCGCGGGCCCCGCCAGCGCGCCCCCGCCGGTCGTCAGGGCGGGGTGGGGTGTGCGGGCGCTGACCAGCACGCCGAGCAGGGCGATGGTGGCGACCAGTCGGGCGGCGGCGCGCTGCGTGGCCCCGGCCAGCGGCACGGCGCCGGCCTTGCGGCCCCGGGCGTACGCGATCGCCTCGACGACCAGCGAGACGACGAGCTGGGCCCAGACCAGCCAGCAGATGAACGCCAGCGCCTTGATGACGAACTGGTCCGGGATGTAGGTGTCGCGCAGCGCATCGGTGACGTCCGACAGGCCGGGCACCTCCGCCGGCAGCGGGGAGCCCACCCACATCGCCAGCGCGACGGGCACCCCGACGGCCAGGCCGACCGTGCCCACCACCGCGACGAGTCCTCGGATGACGTCGCCCGCCCGCCGCGTCGGCGCGGGCGCACTGCGTCTCATCGGCCTGCCCCCCGCTCGTGTGCGCCGTCCGGAGACGTCCATGCGCGCGAGATGCGCGGGGCGCGACCCCTGAGCGCGGTCCGCCGGCCGGCTACCGTCCCCCGCCTCGAGTATTCCCAGCCCATCCCGGCACCGTTCCTCGTGAGCGCCGCCGCCAACCGTACATCGCTAACGATCTGGTCAGGCCTCGGGTGAACAGGGCGGTGTCCGGGTCGGGGCCGGCGTCAGCTGACCGCCAGCGCGGCGAGGGCGAGCTCGGCCCGCTGCCGGCGGTCCCACACGGTGCGGGGCCGCAGCCCCAGGTGGTGTGCGATGTCGGCTACGCGGTGGCCGGCGATCCGGGAGCGGGCGATCAGCTCGGCATCCTGCCGCCCGACGATGCCCTCGGACACCGCGTCCCGCAGCAGCTTTCCGAGCTCGACCGCCGGGTTCTCCGCCTCGGGGTGGGTGGACGCCGTGCCGTCCCACGCCCCCGCGCCCTGGCGGGCGGGGTCGGCGCAGGGCAGGGCGACGAGGCGGGGCACGGCCCGCCGCAGCTCGTGCGCGGCGTCCATCAGAACGTTGGCCGCCACCCGACCGGGCCGGCGGGCCAGCGGGTACTGGCGGATGCGGTGGTAGACGGCGGTCACCGCGGCCGCGGCCCGCTCGTCGCTCTCGCCGAGCGCCCACCAGCGCCGGGCGAGCCGGCGGGTGCCGGGGAGCAGGAGCTGGAGCAGCACGCGCGCGGCCAGCGTGTCGCCGTCCACCGCCCGGCGGACGAGGGCCAGCAGCACCCGGTCCGCGTCCTCGGGTGAGGCAGCCCGCACGAACCGCTCCACGTCGGCCAGGGTCCGGCCGCTGCCGGCCACCTCGCAGACGTCCGCCAGGCGGCGGGCCGCGGCTCGGTCGCAGCCCAGCCGCTGCCACTCGCCGTCCAGCAGGTCGAACACGTTCCCCATCGGGCACCTCCCCGGTTTCTCGTCCGATGGGGTGGAGGGTGCGCCGCGCAGGTCCCCCGGGATGTCCCCACACCTGGTCAGAGAGGTTTTCCGGCGTCGCAGGCGGGGTGGCGGGGAGGTCCCCGGACAGCCGCCGGACCACCCCCGGGCGCGCGGGTGGGGGGCGGCCGGGCGATCGGCCCGCGCGGTTTCCGGTCCCGGGCCGCGCATACATGAACGGAGACCGACTTCCGGTCTACCAGTCGGGAGTACGAGGAGAACTGCGGATGAACAGGGCTGACCTCCCCCAGGGCCACCCGCGCCAACCGCCGGTGCTCGACGTCTCGGTCCTGGGACGTATCGACGTGCGAGTCGACGGGCGGCCGCTGCGGGTCGGGCGGACGAAGTCGATGGAACTGCTCGTGTACCTCGCGCTGCACGACGGGGGTGTCGACACCGACCGGTTGTGGGAGGCCCTGTGGCCCGGCCGGGCGATGAGCGCCGCCGTGCTGCACACGACGGTGTCCGTCGCCCGGAGATCCCTGCAGGATCGGACCGACGGGCCACCGCTCGTGTCCGACGCCCGAGGCGGGCGGGTGTACGAGCTGAACGGACGGATCCGGCTCGACTGGGACGAGTTCGAGCGGCTGGCCGCCCAGTGGCGTGCGCCGCCCTCGGTGGCGGTGTGGTCGCTGGCGAGGGCGTTGGACCTCGTGCGCGGGGCGCCGTTCACCTCGGCCGCCCCAGGGTCCTACGACTGGGCGCGCGGCCACCGGGCCGACATGGAGGAGGCGATCGGTTCGGTCGCGGCGCGTCTGGGCGAGGTGCTCCTCGAGCGGGGCGACGCGATCGGCGCCCGGCGTGCGGCGCGGGAAGGCTTGCGGGGCGCGCCGTACGACGAGCGCCTCTACCGGGTGCTCATGCGGGCTGCCCACCTCGCCGACCATGCCGCCGGGGTCGAGTCGGTGATGCGCGAGCTCACCGACGTGCTCGGCGTCGATCTCGACGGCACCGAGGGGTGCACGCGGGACCTCTACCGGGACCTCCGGCGCGCTCCGGCCTCGTGACGGTGCGACGCCAGGCGCTTCTCACAGCACGTGCACGGCCCACAGCAGCGCGGCGACCGCGAGACCCACGGCGACGACGGCGGTGCGGAGGCGCCAGCGCGCCGGTCGTGCCTCGGGCCCGGGTGGCCGCGGGCCGAACGTCTCGGTGCGCCGGACGGGCGCGCTGCCTGTCGCCGGCGCGGGCTTGACGCGGTCCCCCCGGCCGACGGCGTCCGGGGGGACCGCGTCACGCAGGGCCCGGGCGAAGGCGTCGGCCGAGGCGAAGCGGCGGTCGGGATCGCGGGCCATCGCCCGCTCGACCGTGTCGGCCAGGGGCCCGAGATCCGGCACGCGGGCGGAGCAGTCGTCGACGGCCCCCGCGTACGGCGCGTAGCCGGTCAGCGCCTCATAGCAGACGACCGCCAGTGAGTAGACGTCGCTGCGAGGGCCCGGCGGGGCGCCTTGGAGGAGCTCGGGCGCCAGGTACTCGGCGGTCCCGGCGAGCTGGTCACCGGACAGGTGCCCGAGCGCGCGTGCCACGTCGAAGTCCGCCAGGAGCGGCCGGCCGTCCGGCGCGAACAGGATGTTGGCGGGCTTGACGTCGCCGTGGACGATGCCACGCCGGTGGGCGCAGGACAGGGCGCCCGCGATCGGCACGGCGACCGCCACGGTCTCGCCGGGCGTGAGCCGGCCCCGCTCCGCCAGCACGGCATCGAGCGAACCACCGGCGGCGAGCTCCATGACGATCGCCACCCCCTCGCCGTCCTGGACCACCTCGATGACTCGGACGATGTGAGGGTGGTCCAGCTCGATGAGGACGGCCGCCTCGCGCTCGAGGCGAGCCCGGCCGGCTGAGCCGCAAGCGGCCCCGCGCAGCCGCTTCAGCGCCACGATCCGGGGCGCCGATCGCCCGCGGTACGCCTTCCAGACCGCGCCCGTCGAGCCCGTGCCGATCCGGGCCCAGAGCTCGTAGTCGCCAACGCACGTCACCGGCACCGCAGCGTCCTCACACAGCGAGC
The DNA here is from genome assembly GCA_036558145.1 of Acidimicrobiales bacterium. Taxonomy (GTDB): domain Bacteria; phylum Actinomycetota; class Acidimicrobiia; order Acidimicrobiales; family VFJN01; genus ZC4RG19. The sequence goes on along the minus strand of DATBGF010000091.1, from coordinate 849 downwards.
AGTGCCGGGGTCTCGGCCGTCTGGACCAGCACCGGCGGCCGGCGGCGATGGACGAGCAGCCCGCGCCCGGGCGGCTGCTCGGAGGCGCGGTGCGCACCGATGACCGGTCCCTCCTGGCGGTCGCCCGAGAGGATGAGCCCCGGCGTTCCCAGCTCGTGCAGCCGGGCCATCAACGGCTCGAACCCGGCGCGGGCCGCGCCCGCCACCCGGCGGGTCAGCACGAGGTGGAAGCCGAGGTCGCGTCCCAGCGCCACGAACTCCACCAGAGGGAGCAGGGGGTTGCCGGTCGGGGACATGACCAGGTCGTAGTCGTCGACCACCACGTACACCTCACCGCCCGTCCACCAGCTGCGATCCCGCAGTTGGCGGGCCGACAGGTCGGCCGGTGGGAGGCGGGAGGCCAGCACGTCGGCGACCCGCGCCACGAGGTCAGCCGCGGCGGGACCGGCCCCGGCGTAGCCGACGAGGTGCGCGGGGGGCACGGCGTCGAGCAGCGTGCGCCGGTAGTCGACGACCACGATGCGAGCTTGCTCCGGGCTCTGGCTGGCGATCAGGCCGGTGAGGAACAGCCGGAGCAGGTTGGTCTTGCCGCTCTCGCCGTCACCGAACACCACGAAGTGGGGATCCGCCCCGAGCAGGTCGAGGTAGGCCGGGCCGAGGTCGTCCTCGGCGACGCCGATCGGGACGCCGCGGCCGGCGCCGGGCGCCGGCAGGTCGGTGAAGGCCAGCCGGTTCGGCAGCAGGCGCACAGGCGGTGCGGCCGGCCCGGTCCACGCATCGGCGACCCGGGCGACGAGGTGCTCGAGGCCGGCGGCCACGTCGATCGCCGAGGCGACGCCGTCGACGCGG
>DATBGF010000090.1:0-3343 GCA_036558145.1 Acidimicrobiales bacterium | reverse complement strand
CATGCCCGGCTGGGCCAGGACCTGGTTCCACTTGTCGGCCAGGATCTTCACGCCGGCCGAGGCGTTGGCGTAGTAGTCGAGCGCGATGCGCTTCTCGTCGGTGGCGGTGCGCAGACCGTCGTCGTTGCGCATGCCGTCGGTGACCTGCGCCAGCCCGTAGCCGCAGTCGGCGTCGTTGTAGTCGATCACCGAGGTCGGGTCGTCGAAGGGCGCGCCGTAGTAGGACGCGATGGTCGGGTTGGCGGACGAGCCGGCCAGCGAGCGCCGCGACGCCTGCTTCCAGTTCGACTCCTGCACGAACGTCCCCCACGCCACCGAGGCCGGGACCTGCTTGGTCGGACCGGTCAGGTCGGGCACCGGGAACACGGACGACGGTGCGTAGCCCGCGGAGCCGGGGAAGAGATAGCCGGCGGGCCGGCTGAAGCCGGTGTTCTCGGTGACGGACTGCTCGATGGCCCAGCGGACCTGGTCGGGCGTCGCCTGGCGGGCCATGAGCTGGGGGTCGTTGCGCGGCACCGCGCAGACGGGCGTGGTCGTGTTGGGCGCGGCGGCGGCCAGGTCCGCCGGCGTGACCTGCTGGTTCACCACCTCGTCGGGCAGCGCCATGTCGACCTGCGGGCGCGGGCGCTCGAACACGACGCCGCCGGACCGGGTGACGACCGCCTCGGTGGGCGCCGCGGTGGCGCCCTCGGTCGAGGTCAGCAGGGTCGAGGCCTCGCCGGACACGGCATCGGGCATCGGGGCCCCGGCCGGGCGCTCGACCCAGCGCAGCCCCTCGGCCCGGTCCCCCGCGCCGGCGCCGCGGACCACCGCGGCGACGTCGCCGTGCAGGCCGCCGTGCAGCTTCACCTCGCCGAGCGCGAACGAGCCCAGCGTCTCGACGTCGCCGTCCGCCAGCCGCCGCACCTTGGCCTTGTCCCCCGAGGCGGCCAGGAACGTGACCCCGCCGGGCGAGGCGGCCGCCATGTAGGGCTGGCCGCCCGTGGGCTGGGCGTCCACCTCGTCGCCGTCGTCGTCGAGCCGGGCGACCGACTGGTCCCGGAACACGAACGTCGTGCCGTCAGCGGGCACGGCCCCGACGACCTGGCCGTCGAGGTCGACGTCGGACACGACCTCGCCGCTCGCCGGGTCGACGACCAGCACCGTGGAGCGGGCCTGGTCGACGCCCTTGTGGCGGACCAGGCCGGCGGTGTGCTCACCACAGCCGGGGTTGAAGTGCTTGAGCGCGACACCGTCCGCCAGGCGCGTCACCTTCCGGGTGCGGATCTCGACGCCGAACGCGACGGCGCCGTGGTCACGGAGCTCGGGCCGGTTGGTCGCCTCCCACGGCGCCACCACTGCGACCACGAACCGGCCGTCGCCGGTCGTGCACTCGTAGCCGATCCAGGCCCGGGTCTCGACGGGGCCCGTCGTCAGGGCCGCCAGGGGCTGGGGCTGCCATCCGGTCTCGGCCGCCGACACCTCGAGCAGGTAGCCGTCCTCCGACGGGGTGCCGACCACGAGCACGTCGCTGTCGGCCGCGATCGCCGAGGTGGGCACGGTGACGGGCTCCGGATCGGCGGTCGCGTGGCTGGTGGCCGGTTGCTCCGCCTGCGCCGGCGGTGTCTGGGCCCCGGCCCGCAGCCCGGCCACGAGCGCCGGGGGCGTGGGCCCGAAGATGAGGCCGACGACGAAGGCCAGCAGCCCGACCAGCAGGCGCCGCGCCGGCACCCGGGGCGGGCGCCAGGTGACCCGGGAGCGCAGCGCCGCCGCGTCCCGGCGCAGGCTGCGCGCCAGGGGGCGCACGGCCACTCGGGCCCCGGCCACCACCCACCGAACCGCTGCCGATCGCATGACGCGTCCCCCGATCCTCAGGTGGGGCGATCATGAGAACGGCCCGGCCGCCGGGACAATTGGTCGTAGGTGGGCACTTTGGTGCACACCTTCGGCTCACGGGCTGCCCAGCACCGCCCGGTAGATCGAGGTGACCAGCGACGGCCGGCGGTAGTTCACCGCGCTGTCCGCGTCGATGCGGCCGTTGAAGTGGAACGCGATCACGAGGCCCGAGTCCGGGTCGCACATGGCCGCGGTCATGCCGCCGTAGCCGGTGTGGCCGAAGGCCCGGCGCCCGCAGAGGGGCCCGAACTCGTGGCCCTCCAGGTCGGTCATGAACCCGTAGCCGTAGCTGCACTCCCGTCCCATCACCGGGTCGTGCCCGCGGTTGCGGGAGGCGGCGAACAGCTCGAGCGTGCCGGGGCTCAGGACCTCCGAGCGACCGTGCCAGATGTCCAGGCACAGCTCGTAGAAGCGCCCGAGCCCGCGGGCCGATGCCGTGCTCCCCACCGCGGGGCTGGCCACGCAGCGGAAGCGACGGGTGCGCTCGGCCAGGATGGGGTCGCCCGCCGGCCCCTCCAGGTAGATGTTGACCGCCAGCCGGTCGCGCAGCCGCACGAAGTCGTCGTCGCCCAGCCCCGCCACGAACAGCTCGTCGCCGGCTCGCGCCGGGCCGAGGACCCGCTCGGCGACGAAGCGGCGAACCGGCACGCCGGCCAGGTCCTCAACGGCCAGGCCGAGCAGGTCCCACGGGGTGACCTGGGCATACGCCACCCCGTGACCGGGCGTCCATCCCGGCGCGGGCCGCGACCCGAGCACCAGCTGGGTCTGGCCCTCGGTCGAGGCGGCCATGTAGGCGTGGGCGTCCAGGCCGTGCAGGCCGGCCGAGTGGTCCAGCAGCTGGGACACGGCCAGCCCCGCCAGCGCGGGATGCAGGGGACGCTCGACCACGTCGCCGAGGCGGTCGTCGAGCGACACCTCGCCCTCGTCGACCAGCGTGGCGAGGGCCACGGCGAACACGGGCTTGGCCGCGCAGTACACGGCGAACAGGGACCGGTCCCCCACCTCGGCCCCGATGCCGTCCACACCCACGGCCAGGTCCAGCACCGGCTCCCGGTCGACGGACACGTACAGCTGCCCGCCGGTGGCGAACAGCCCCTCCGCCACGTCGGCCTCGACCCGGGCGCGGACGGCTTCGAGGCGGTCGCTCACAGGGGTGTCCGCAGTGCCGCCTCCGCCCACTCCGGCCGGCCGAGGATCTCGCCCAGGCGGATCAGGGCCGGCTCGTAGTCGTGGGTGAGACGCCGCCGGTCTTCGCGCATCTCGTCGCTGTCGTAGATGCCGAGCAGCAGCGGGAGCTTGCGGAAGTCGCCGTCCAGCGCGCCCCCGACCAGGCTGTCGAGCACGTCGAGCCGCCCCGCCCGCTCCTCCAGCGCACCCCTGTAGCTGCGCCGGACGAGCACGGCCGCCGACGCCAGGGGGCCCGGCGCCGCGCCGGCCAGGCGCCCGCGCTCGTACGTGTAGTGCGTGA
>DATBGF010000089.1:0-21886 GCA_036558145.1 Acidimicrobiales bacterium | reverse complement strand
TCATCGCCCTGGTCGGCGGCGGGGCCGCCTTCATGCTGCTCGGCGGTGACGACGACAACGGTGACGACGCGGCGCCCTCGTCCACCGAGCAGACCGGGGACACCGACACGCCCGCGACCGACGCACCGGGCACGAGCGCGGCCGAGCCCGTCGACGTGGCCCGGGCGTTCTTCGCCGCGGGCCTGGCCAGCGACTGCCAGGGCATGGCCGCCCTGCTCACCCAGGGCTCGCTGCTCATGGAGAACGACACGGTCGAGGACGGCATCGCCGAATGCGAGCAGACCTTCGCCGAAGGCGACAGCGGGTTCGAGGGGATGACCGTGGGCAACGTGTCGCTCGTGTCCGTCGACGGCGACGTCGCCGTCGTGTCGGTCGACTTCGACATCGACGGCCAGGCCAGCACCGAGCAGTTCCACCTCAAGCGCGAAGACGGCGCCTGGAAGGTGGACCTCGAGGCCGACGCGTGAGCCCCGCCCGGATCCGGGTCTGACCGGTCGCCGCCTCGCGCCGTAGGGTGCGGCCATGGGCCACCGCTCTCCCGCCCCCACCAGCCTGAGCGCGCTCGCGAGCCGGGCCGAGGCCCGGCTGGCCGACCTGCTGGACGGCGAGATCGCCCGCTGGCGGCAGGTCGACCCGTCGCTGGTCGAGCCGCTGGAGGCCCTGCGCGCCCTGGTGATGGCGGGCGGCAAGCGCCTGCGGCCCGCGTTCTGCCACTGGGCGTTCGTGGGCGCGGGCGGCGACCCCGACGACCCCCGCATCGTGGACGCCGGCGCGGCGCTGGAGATGTTGCACGCCTTCGCCCTGGTCCACGACGACGTGATGGACGGCTCCGACACCCGCCGGGGACTGCGCACCACCCACCTGGTGTTCGCCGACGAGCACGCGGCCCTGGGCTGGCGGGGCGAGGCCCGGCGCTTCGGGGAGGGCGCCGCCATCCTCGTGGGCGACCTGGCCCACGTGTACTCCGACGAGCTGATGGGCGACGTGCCGGAGGACGTGTCCCGCGTGTGGCACGAGCTGCGCCTCGAGCTCAACATCGGCCAGTACCTCGACCTGGCCGGCACCGCCCGCGGCGACCGCGACCCGGCCCTGGCCGAGCGCATCGCCCGCTACAAGTCCGGCAAGTACACGATCGAGCGGCCGCTGCACGTCGGCGCCGCCCTGGCCGGACGGCTCGGCGACCTGGCCGAGCCCCTGTCGGCCTACGGCAGCCCGCTGGGTGAGGCGTTCCAGTTGCGGGACGACGTCCTCGGCGCGTTCGGCGACCCGGACCGCACCGGCAAGCCCGTCGGCATGGACCTGCGGGAGGGCAAGCCCACCCCGCTGCTGGCCGAGGCCGTGGCCCAGGCCGGGGACGAGGCCGGCGCCCTGCTCGACAAGGTCGGCGCCCCGGGCCTCACCGACGACGACGTCGCACAGATCCAGGCGGTGCTGATCGACACCGGCGCCCTCGACCGCATCGAGCAGCGCATCGACCGCCTCACCGCTACCGCCGTCGACGCCATCGAGGCCGCCGACATCACCCCCGAAGCCCGAGACGAGCTGGTCGACCTGGCCCGCTTCGTCGCGGCCCGCGACACCTGACGGACAGGCGTCGTTGGCCCGCCCCACTCCCCCGCACGACCACCGCAGCCGCGAATCGGGGTGGGCCTGGGGATGGTGGCAGCGAGCGGCGGCGCGGATCGCGGCTGGACTGAACCCCTTCGTCCGGGGCCGCCAGCGCTGGGCCAGTGGGCGCGGCTGGAGGCGGCAGCGGGGGACATCGCGGATCGCGGCTTGCCAGAGCCACCGCGCCTGGGGCCGTCGGCGCTGGGCCAATGCGCGCGGCTGGGGGTGGCAGCGGGCGGTGGCGGGGCTCGCCGTCGTCGGCCTCGTGTTCGTGGCTGGGTGCGGCGAGGCGAGCGACGGGGCTCGGGGCGATAGCGGGGGTCTCGCCGGGCAGGGCGAGCAGGCGGAGCCGGTCGGGCGGAGCGGGGACGCGGGGCAGGGCGGGCAGTCGGGGCTGAGCGGGCAGGCGGGGCTGAGCGAGCGGGCGGAGCGGGCTGGGCAGCCTGGGCGGTCGGATGCGAGCGGGATGGTCGTGGAGTCGGGGATCGAGTATGGGCGGGGTGCTGTGCGGGCGCCGGCTGTGGGGGATGTGCCGTTGCTGTTGGACTTGTACCGGCCTGCGGGTGATCCGGTGGGTGGGTATCCCGTCGTCGTCCTGATCCATGGGGGCGGGTTCGCCGGGCAGAGCCGGGCGGACGATGGTGTCGTCGAGATCGCTCGGGGGCTGGCGGAGCGGGGCATTGCGGCGGCCAGCATCGACTATCGCTTGATCCCGCAGCGGCCGGTGGCCTCGGCGCGGGTCGACGGGCTGGTCGAGGCGTTGCCGACCAGCGACATGTCGACCGGGATGGTCGTCGCCGTCGACGACACGCTCACCGCCGTGGAGTACCTGAGCGACCACGCAGACGAGCTCGGGATCGATCCGGACCGACTCGGGTTGGTGGGCTCGTCGGCCGGGGCCATGACCGCCGACAACGTGGGCTACGTGCTCGACGACCACGGCATCGCCGGACCGCACGTCACGTTCGTCGGCAGCCTGTGGGGTGGGATCTACGTGCCGCCCGGGGTCGACCAGGTCGGTGCGGGCGAGCCCGCTCTCTTCGCCGTCCACGGCGACGCCGACCCCACCGTTCCGGTAAGGCGGTCCGACGAGCTCGTGGCCCGGGCCCGCCACGTGGGGCTCGACGTCGAGTACCACCGGATCGCCGGCGCCGGGCACGGTTACTCGACGGCGCGCTTCTTCACCCAGCAGGTCGAGGGGACCCAGACCTCCTACGACCGGCTGCTCGCCTTCGCCGAGGCCGCGCTGCGGGCCGAGAGCAGCAGCTAGTCGATCCCGAGGAACGGGTCGATGCAGCGGGCGCGGGTGACCACCCGCACGCCCGGCTCGGCCGCCACCGCCTCCAGCCACGGGGGGCGGACCACGGCGCACACCGCGAGCGCGGTGTCGAGGCCCGACAGCGTCGTCGCCTGGCGGGCGTAGGTCGTGGCGTAGTCCGGCGGGCGGACGTCGAGCGCCAGCTCGAGCAGCGCGTACGGGTCGGGCGTGCCGGTGACCTCCAACGGCTCGCTCAGCACGAACGGCGTTGACGGCAGGGCACCGCCGCCCGCCATGCCCGGACCGTCGTCGAGGATCGCGCCCCGCACCAGCGAGGGCCGGGCGCCCGCCACCAGCAGGCCCACGTAGGCGCCGAGGCCCCGCCCGTACAGCGTCACCCGCCCGAGGTGGGCGAGCGCGGTGTCGGCGTCGGACATCAGCACCTCGCAGTAGTAGCCGCCGCCGACGGGCAGGCTGGAGGCGCCGTGGCCGGTGAAGTCCAGGCCCCACACCGGTCCCGGCCAGGCCGCCAGGTGCGCGGGTACGGCCGGACCGGTGTGCTCGCCGAGCCCGTGCAGCATCAGCAGCGGCCGGCCCGAGCCGGACCGGAGCCGGTGCAGCGCCAGGTCGATCCGGGAGTTGCGCAGCGTCACCGTGGACGCGGAGGGCTCGGACCCGACCGACGCCGTCACTGCACGTCCTCCAGGAAACCCAGCACGTGCTTGGCCACGCGGTCGGGTTGCTCGATGTGGACGAAGTGGCCGACGTCGTCCATGGCGACCAGCCGGCTGCCGGGCGGCAGCCACTCCTCGACCTCCTCGGGCCGGGAGCCCCAGCCCATCATCTCGGGCTGCAGGCCCATCACCGCCAGCATCGGCGAGCCCAGGCCGGGCAGGCGCGACAGGCCCCACTCCGGCCGCCACGGGCCGAAGCCGCCCATCCGCAGCGCCGGGTCGATCTTCCAGCGCCAGCCGTCCGGATCCTCCCGGGCGCCGACGGACACGAGATAGCGCAGCCAGTCCTTGGACAGGCGCGGGTTCATGCGCGCCCGCCGGGCGGCCAGGCCGTCGAGCGTGTCGGGCCGGCGCTGCCGGTCGACGACGCTGCGGCGGAAGTCGAGCCAGCCGGCCAGCTCGCCCGCCAGCAGCTTGGTCCGCTCGTGGTCGGGCACGTCCGGCATCGACCGGCGGGTGGCCACGCCGTCGAGGCTGACCATCGCCGTCACCCGGTGGGGCAGCGCCGCCGCGAACTGCATCATCACGCCCGCGCCCTTGGAGTGGCCCATCACCGGCAGCGGCGCATCGGTGATCGAGCTGACCACGGCCACCGCATCGCGGAGATCCGCGTCCCAGGAGTACAGCGACGCTCGGTCGGAGTCCCCGTGGCCCCGCTGGTCCCACGTGACCACCCGCCAGCCGGCGTCGGCGAGGACCGGAGCGAAGCGGCTGTAGGTGCGGGCGAAGTCGAACCCACCGTGGGCCGCCGCGATCGGCGGGGCATCGGCCGCGCCCCACTCGTGGACCGCGATGCGCAGGCCATGGGAGTCCACGGTGCGGGTGCGGTCGGGGGCGCGGGCCCCCGGGTACGTGACGACCTCAGGCACGCCGGAAGATTGACCCACCGGTCAAGTCGACGGCAAGCGAACAACCGCTGTGACTGACGTCATCTGGACATCCGGCCAGGTCGAGGAGTGAGATACCACCGATAACGTAACGCGGTTAACACCGGAGGCCCCCCTCATGCTGACACGCCTCGCAAACCTGGCCACCCGCCGTTCCCTGGCCGTGATCGTCGCCGCCGTGCTGTTCGTGGTGCTGGCCGGCGCCCTCGGTGGCGGCGTGGCCAAGAGCCTCACCGCCGGGGGCTTCGACGACCCCTCCACCGAGTCCGCCCGGGCCGAGAAGGTCCTGGCCGACAAGTTCGACACCGGCGTCCCCAACGTCGTGCTCCTGGCCACCGCCCCGGACGGCGACGTCGACTCCCCCGCCGCGGCCGCCGCCGGGCAGGCCCTGACCGACGAGCTGGCCGCCGAGGACGGCGTCACCGACGTCGTGTCCTACTGGTCCGAGGGCAACGCCCCGCCGCTGCGCAGCGACGACGGCAGCCGGGCCCTGGTCATCGCCCGCATCGTGGGCGACGACGACCAGGTCGAGGCCCGCATCGAGGAGCTGGCGCCCCGCTACCAGCGCAGCGGCGACGGCCAGGCGCTCCAGGTCGAGGTGGGCGGGTTCGCCCAGGTGTTCCACGAGGTCGGCGACACCATCGAGAAGGACCTGTTCACCGCCGAGATGATCGCCCTGCCCATCACGCTGATCCTCCTGGTGCTCGTCTTCGGCAGCCTCGTCGCCGCCAGCCTGCCGCTCCTGGTCGGGATCATGACGATCTTCGGCACGTTCCTCGTGCTGCAACTGCTATCGGGCGTCACCGAGGTGTCGATCTACGCCCTCAATCTGACCACCGCCCTGGGCCTGGGGCTGGCGATCGACTACAGCCTGTTCGTGGTGTCCCGCTTCCGGGAGGAGCTGCGGGCCGGCCACGATCCCCGGCCCGCGGCCGTGCGGACCGTCCGCACCGCCGGGCGCACGGTGGCCTTCAGCGCCCTGACCGTGGCCGCCTCGCTGTGCGCCACCCTGGTCTTCCCGCTCGCGTTCCTGCGCAGCTTCGCCTACGCCGGGGTGGCGGTGGCCCTGCTCGCGGGCGTGTTCTCGCTGGTCGTCCTGCCCGCCATCCTGGCGCTGCTCGGCCACCGGGTGAACGCGCTGACGCTGTGGCGGCGCTCGCTGACCCCGCCCGAGCAGGGTGTGTGGCACCGCATCGCCCGCTTCGTGATGCGCCGCCCGGTCCCGGTCATCGCCGGCGCGGTCGCCGTCCTGCTGGTGCTGGGCGCCCCCTTCCTGGGCCTGCGCCTGACCCAGCCCGACGACCGGGTCCTGCCCCCCGGGGCGGACGGCCGGGTGGTCGGCGACGTGGTGCGCGAGGAGTTCACCTCGGAGGAGGCCGGCGCCCTGTCGGTCGTCCCCGCCACCGCCAGGGACACGGTGACCACGGGCGAGATCGACGCCTACGCCGCCACGCTGGCCCGCCTGCCCGGCGTGTCCCGGGTGGACGCCGCCACCGGCACCTACTGCGGCGAGGGCGTGGCCGCCGAGTTCGGCTGCGAGCCGGGCCAGCTCGTCCTCGGGCCCGACTCCGCCCCCCGCTACGCGGGCTTCACCGCCGCCGGCTACGGCACGTACCTGTCGGTCGTGCCCTCCGTCGAGCCGTACTCCCCCCAGGGCGAGGACCTGGTCCACGCCGTGCGGGACACCGCCTCGCCCTACCCGGTGCTGGTCACCGGCCAGTCGGCCCAGCTCGTCGACCTCAACGGCTCACTGTTCGCCCGGCTGCCCATCGCCCTCGGGATCATCGCGGTGATCACCGCCGTGCTGCTGTTCATGATGTTCGGCAGCGTGATCATCCCGGCCAAGGCCATCGTGCTGAACCTGCTCAGCCTGTCGGCGACCTTCGGGGCCATGGTGTGGATCTTCCAGGAAGGGCACCTGTCGGGCGTCCTCGACTTCACGGCCACCGACGGGCTGGCCGCCGCCATGCCGATCCTCATGTTCTGCGTGGCCTTCGGGCTGTCGATGGACTACGAGGTCTTCCTCCTGTCCCGCATCAAGGAGGAGCACGACCACGGCGCCGACAACGAGACGGCCGTGGCCGTGGGCCTGGAGCGCACCGGTCGCATCGTGACCGCCCTCGCCGTTCTGATGGCCGTGGTGTTCCTGTCCTTCGCCCTCGGGCACGTGAGCTTCATCAAGCTGTTCGGCCTGGGCCTGACGCTGGCCGTGCTGATGGACGCCTTCCTCATCCGGGGCACGCTGGTCCCCGCGTTCATGCGGCTGGCGGGGGACTGGAACTGGTGGGCGCCCGGTCCGCTGCGCCGCTTCCACGACAGCTGGGGCATCAGCGAGAGCATCGCCCTGGACGACGAGGGCGACGGCTCCCCCACGGTCACGGTCGTCCACGCCGGACCGGGCGGGGTGGACGAAACGAGCCTCCCGGCCGTCCAGCAGGACGGCAGCGGCCCGGAGCGCGATCCTGTGGGTGTGACGAAAGACCTGAGCCGGCGATGAGCCCGCCGGCCACGGCCACCGGACGCCGCCCCCGCTCCCGCAAGGGAGAGGGGCGGCAGCTCCGCGACGAGATCCTGACCGTCACCGAGGGCATGCTGCTGGAGACGGGCTCGATGCAGGCCGTGTCCATCCGGGCGGTGGCCGAGGCCGTGGGTGTGACGCCCCCGTCGATCTACCGGCACTTCGTCGACAAGACCGCCCTGATCTTCGAGGTCTGCGCCCGCCACTTCACCGCCCTCGAGGACTACATCATGGGCACCACGGCCGGCATCGAGGACCCGGTCGAGCGGCTGGCCGGCCTGGGCCGGGCGTACATCGAGTTCGGCGTGGCCAACCCCGAGCCGTACCGCATCATGTTCATGACCCGCCCGGACGTCGCCCCCGAGGAGTTCCAGGGCCGGGCCCTGGCCGAGTCCGCCGCGTTCGACCACCTGATGGAGTGCGTGCAGGCCTGCATCGACGCCGAGCGCTTCCGGCCAGAGCTCACCGACGCCTACCGCCTCTCCCTCGGCTTCTGGGCCCGGGTCCACGGCCTGACGTCGCTGCTGGTCTCCAAGCCCGCCATGCCCTGGCCCACCGACGCCGGCTTCATCGAGGAGTACGCCGACGTCTGCCTGCGGGGCGTGGTCCGCTAGCGGCTCACGCGTCGTCGGGGTCGTCGCTCCAGTCGCGGTCGGGGGAGATGTAGATCAGCGGCAGGCTCAGGGCCGACACGGCGAACTTGACCGTGAGGTTCACGAGGAAGATGTCCCACACGGCCGACCACGGCAGGGTCAGGGCGTCGTCGGTGAGGAACGGCAGGGAGCCGAAGGCCAGGACCGCGAACAGGGCGTTGTCGACCGGGATGCTCACCGCGTTGCTGACCGCCACGCGGGCCCACTGGTACTGGGTGGTCACCCGGTGGACGAACCAGTGGTACACCTCGGTGTCGAGCAGCTCGCTGATCACCTCGGCGATGATCGAGGCCACCACGATGCGCCACAGCGGGCCCAGCACGGCCTTGAACTCGTCGCCCAGCACGTACGTCTCGTGGCTGGGGGCGCGGGCCACCCACTGCAGGTAGAGGGCCATGAACAGGTTCACGAACGCGGCCGTGACCACCATGGCCCGGGCCGCCCGGCGGCCGAGCATCTTGTGGACCACGTCGCGCAGCGTGAACGTGATCGGGTAGATCCACGTGCCCATGTCGACGGCCCGGCCGAAGGCCACGCCGATCTTCACGCTGGTGATGTCGGAGATGACCTGGGCGCCGGCGTAGGCCCCGACCGCCGCGATCGCCAGGCGGGGGACGGTGTACGCCGGGAGCAGCCGGCGGCCCGAGGGCGCGGCGGGCGGGGCAGGCGCGGCCGAGTCGACCGATTGCATGGGGGCTGACCTCCGGTTTTGTTCAGGCGGGTAGCCGGTACCGCCGGGACGCCGCAGTGTAGGTTCCGGCGCCGTGACCACCCGGGACGTCATCGCCGGCGATCGCCACCTGACGCTCGATGACGTGGGCGACCCGGCGGGGGTGCCCGTGCTCTACCTCCACGGCACGCCGGACTCGCGCCTGTCCCGCCATCCGGACGACGGGCTCGCCACGACCGCCGGGGTGCGGCTGCTGGCCTTGGACCGGCCGGGGTACGGCGGCAGCGACCCGCTCCCGCCCGGGACGGCCGACGGCTGGCCCGCGGTGGTGGCGGCCGATGCCGCGGCCGTGCTCGACACACTGGGGATCGAGCGCTGCGGGCTGCTGGCCTGGTCCGGGGGCGCGCTGGCGGGCGTGGCACTGGCTGCGCTGATGCCGGAGCGGGTGTCGGCGCTGGCGATCGTGGCCGGGCTGGTCCCGCGGCAGGCGTACGACGACCCCGAGGTGCGGGCCGCAGGTGCGGATCGGCTCGACACCATCGAGCTGGCGGACTCGTTGCCGCCGGGCACGCTGGGCGAGGCCATCGCTCCCCTGCTCGCCCCGTACCCGTGCGACCGTGCCCTGGCCGCCGAGCACCAGGCCGAGCAGCGGGACGCCGCGGGGGCGGTGGAGCTGGCGACGGTGCCCGGCGGGGCCGAGCGGTTGGCGGACGGGCTGGTCGAGGCGGTGCGCCGGGGCCTGGCGGGCGTGGCCGCCGACGTCGAGGCCCAGGCCCGGCCGATGCCCCTGAACCTGGCGGCCATGCGGGCGCCCGTCCGCCTGGTGTACGGGTCGGCCGACACGGTGACACCCCCGGCCTTCGGCCGCTGGTACGCGGAGAACCTGCCCGGGGCGTCGCTGGACGTGGTGGACGGGGCGGCCCACTACGTCGCACTGACCGCCTGGGGGCGGATCCTGGCTACCTTCACGTGATGCCACGCCTGCGCCAGGTCAGCCGGGACGACGCCAGCGCGCCGATCGTCACGGCCATGTACGACTTCATGTTCGGCCCCGACCGGGACCCGGTGGCCGACCCGGGCACCGCCACCGGCACGCCGGGCGACTGGTGGACGACGTTCGCCCTGGTCCCCGACGTGCTGGAGCACTGCGTGCGCGGCTTCCGCCTGTACCGGTCCTCCCAGCGGACCCTGCCCGCCGAGCTGCGGGAGCTGGGCCAGTTCCGCACCGGCTGGGCCCGCCAGAGCCAGTTCGTGTACTCCCAGCACGCCAAGTCGTGCCGGGCGCTGGGCATGCCCGAGGAGAAGATCGCCGCCATCCCCCACTGGCCGGTCGCCGACTGCTGGTCCCCGGTCGAGCGGGCCGTGCTGGCCTACACCGACGCCCTGGTCCTGGAGGGCGGGCGGGTGTCCGACGGTGTGTTCGCCGCGCTGCAGGCGCACCTCAGCGACGAGCAGATCCTGGAGCTGACCTACATCACGTGCCTGTACGAGATGCACGCCACGATGAGCCGGGCGCTGCGCACGGAGTGGGACGACCGCGACGAGGCGATCGTCGAGGTGGCGGGCGACCACGAGTCCCTGGCCCCCGAGGTGGGCCGCACCTGACCCGGGCCCGCCGGCCCGTCGGGACCCGGATCAGCCGGCCGGCGTCCAGGCGCAGGGCAGGTGCTTGATCCCGTTGATGAACCCCGACCGCAGCCGGGACGGCGCGGCGGTGGCGTGGATGTCGGGCACGCGGCGGAGCAGCTCGGTGAACATGACGGTCATCTCCCGCCGGGCGAGGTGGGCGCCCAGGCAGAAGTGGGGGCCCGGGCCGCCGAAGCCGATGTGCTCGTTGGGCGTGCGGCCGATGTCGAACGTGTGGGGGTCGGTGAAGACGGCCTCGTCCCGGTTGCCGGACCAGTACCACAGGACCACCTTGTCGCCCTCGGAGAACTCGTGGCCGCCGAGGGTGGCGCCGTCCTGGGTGACCGTGCGCCGGAAGTGGATGACGGGCGAGGCCCAGCGGATGATCTCCTCCACCGCTGTCGGCGCCATGCCGTCGATGTCGGCCAGCCACCGGTCCTTCTGGTCGGGGAAGTCGGTCAGCGCCGTGAGGCCGTGGGCGATGGCGTTGCGGGTGGTCTCGTTGCCCGCTGCCACCAGCAGCACGAAGAACGAGGCCAGCTCCTGGGGCGTGAGCTTCTCGCCGTCGACCTCGCTCACCACCAGGGCGGACACCAGGTCGTTGCCCGGATCCTTCAGCCGGGCCTCGCCCAGCTCGGACACCAGCTGGGCCAGCTCGGCGCCGGCCGTGAGGATGGCCATGGTCACGCCGGCCGCGTCCTCGATGTTGTCGACGTACTCGGGATCGGTGAACCCCAGGATGATGTTCGTGCGGTCGAACACGAACTGCTCGTGGCTGCGGGGGATCCCCATCATGTCGAGGATGATCCGCAGCGGCAGGCGGGCGGCCACCTCGGTCACGAAGTCGGCCTCGCCCTTGCCGGCCAGCTCGTCGACGATCTCGGCCGCGATGGACTCGACGTCCGCCTTCATGAGCCCCAGCTGGCGGGGCGTGAAGCCCCGGGACACGATCCGCCGCATGCGGGCGTGGCGGGGGTCGTCCATGTTGATCATGGAGCCGAAGAACTCGCGGAAGTCCTCCGGCAGGTCGGCGATGTTGGTGCCCTGGCCGGAGCAGAACAGCTCGGGGTGGCGGGACGCCGTGACGATGTCGGCGTGGCGGGTGATGGAGAAGTAGGGCGTCTCCGGGATGCCCATCTCCGGCAGCCCGGGCATCACCATGGGCGCCACGGGCCGCTCGGCCCGCAGCAGCGCGAAGGCTTCCGCCCGTTCGTCGAGCCCCCGCGTCCACCAGTCGAGGTCGGCCAGGTCGATGCTGTCCACCGCGGGTGCCGTCATGACAGAACGTTAGCCACCAGGGCCATGCCGATGACGGGCCCGTCAGCGAAATCCCCGGCCCGGTCATCGGCAGGCCACGATGGAGCCGGTGACGGCCGTGTCCTTGCAGGTGTGGCGTGATCGCGAACGGCTGCGGGACCTCGTCGTCGACGCCAACGACGGGATCGTCGCCATCGCCGGAGTGGTCGAGGGCGTGCTCGGGGCCGGGCTCGGGAGCCGCGCCGCGGCCACCGCGGTGCTGGTGGCGACCATTGCCGGCGCGATCGGGCTCGGCGGGTCCAAGTACACCGAGATGGCAGCCGAGCGCGATGCCCGGGACCAGCTGCTCGACGAGGAGCGGCGCCAGCTCCACCAGTCCCCGGACCAGGAGCTGGACGAGCTGGCCGCCTTCTACGAGGAGAAGGGCTTGGCCCCGGACCTCGCCCGCGCCGTCGCCGTCCAGCTCAGCGCCACCGACGCCCTCGCTGCCCACGCCGAGGAGGAGCACGGCATCGAGGTGGACGAGCCCGAGCCGCCGCCGCTGGTGGACGCCATCGCCTCGGGGCTCGCGTTCATGCTGGGCGCCCTGGCCGTCGTGCTCACGGTGGCGGTGACGCCGTCGGACTGGCGGGTCCCGATCACCCTCGTCGCCGTCACCATCGGCCTGGGGCTGACCTCGGCCGTGATCGCCCGCTGGGGCGACGTGCCCCTCTGGCGCACCGTGGCCCGCAACGTGGCCGTCGGGTTCACGTCCATGGCCGTCGCGTACGCGGTCGGGTCGCTGGTCGTGGACTGAGCCCGGCGAGCCGTGAGCCGTGTCACGCCCGGGGCGTACGGTCGCGGCATGGCTACCTGGACGGAGTTCGCGGCCGAGGCGCCCGAGATCGCGGAGATGGGCGAGAAGCGGCTCGCGGCCACGGGGTTGATGATGCTGGGCACGCTGCGGCGTGACGGGTTCCCCCGCATCAGCCCGGCCGAGCCGGTCCTGGCGGAGGACCGGCTCGTGCTGCACGACGACCGGCTGTGGCTCGGGATGATGCCCGACTCCACCAAGTCCCAGGATCTCAAGCGGGACGGGCGCTTCGCCATCCACACGGCCACCGCCGACAAGATGGTGACCGAGGGCGACGTGAAGTTCTGGGGCACCGCCACCGAGGTCACCGACCACGACGTCCTGTCCCGCTTCGCCGACGCCATCTTCGAGTCCGTGGGTTACCGCTTCGAGGTCGGGACGTTCGACGCCTTCGACCTCGACCTGCTGGGTGCGTCGTCGGTGAAGGTCGAGGGCGACACGATGTACGTGCGGATCTGGACGCCGGGCGAAGGGGTCAGGGTCGTCGAGAAGAAGTGATGCGGCGCATCTTGCGCAGCAGGACCTCCTGGACGACCGTCGCCACGTGGGTTCCCTCGGTCGTGAACACGTAGCCCACGCTCACGCCCCGCGAGCTCATCAGGCCGTGGCAGGTGAACGTCTGGAGGTGCCACTCGTCGGCGGCGACCGGGCGGTGGAAGTAGATCGCGTGGTCGAGGCTGGCCGACATGAACTGGTCGTCGAACGGCTGCTCGGGGCTGGCGTCGGGGTGGAGTGACACGACGGCCTCGGTGGGCAGGTCGTCGGACAGGTAGGCCAGCGCGCACGCGTGCACGGCCGGATCCGGCCCGATCCCGTCCACGACCCGCAGCCAGGCCGACACCTCGCCGTGGCCACGGCCCGCGGTGCGCCGCGAGAACAGGTCGCCCCAGCTGTCGTCGGGCAGCTCGTCGGCCGGCGGGGTCGGCGGCATCAGCGCCGTCTGGACCTGCGGGCCACCCTCGTCCACCTGGTACGACGCGGTCATCTCCAGGATGACGCCGGTCGACTGGCGGGCCGTGACCCGCCGGGTCAGGAAGGACCGGCCGTTGCGGACCCGGTCCACCTCGAAGCGGATCGGCTCGGTGTGGTCGCCGGAGCGGACGAAGTAGGCGTGCAGCGAGTGGACCCGGAAGTCGGGGTCCACGGTGAAGCCCCCGGCCCGCAGGCCCTGGGCCACGATCTGCCCGCCGTACAGCCCGCCCCAGGGGTAGCGCGGCCCGGTCCCCACCCACACGTCGGTGCCGTGGGGCTCGAGCGCCATCATCGTCGCGAAGTCCACGGGCAGGAGTCTCGCCCGGCAACATGGTCCCGTGCCCACCCTGCTGGCCGACGTCGTGACCACCACCGAGGCCGTCGTGGCCACCCGGGCCCGCTCCACCAAGGTGGCGGCGCTGGCCGACCTGCTGGCTCGGCTGGAGGGCGACGAGCTGCCGATCGTGGTCGCCTTCCTCATGGCCGCGCCCCGCCAGGGCCGGATCGGCGTCGGCTACCGCACGGTGGCCGCCATCGAGGCCGAGCCCGCGGCCGAGCCGAACCTCACCATCCTCGACGCCGACCGGGCCCTGACCACGCTGGCGGGACTGCACGGGCCCGGCTCGCAGAAGGGCCGGTCCGACACGCTCAACGAGCTGCTGGGGCGGGCGACCGAGGGCGAGCAGGACCTGCTGCGCCGCCTGCTGGTGGGCGAGCTGCGCCACGGCGCGCTGGAGGGCCTGGTCACCGACGCCACGGCCAAGGCGTTCGGCGTCCCGCTGGCGGCCGTGCGGCGGGCGGCCATGCTGGCCGGCGACCTGCCCCGGGTGGCCGTGATCGCCCGCGACGAGGGCGAGGACGGGCTCGGCGCCGTCGGCCTCACCGTGGGTCGGGCCGTCCAGCCCATGCTGGCCCAGACCGCGGCCGACGTGGCCGAGGCCATCACGCTCGCCACCGGGACCGCCGACGGCGACGGCGACCGGCTCGCGTCGGTCGAGTGGAAGCTGGACGGCGCCCGCATCCAGGTCCACCGCCGGGGCGACGAGGTGCGCATCTACACCCGCAACCTCAACGACGTGACCGACCGGCTGCCCGGCATCGTCGCCCTGGCCCGCTCGCTGCCCGCCACGTCCCTCGTGCTCGACGGCGAGGCCGTGGGCGTGGGCGAGGACGAGCTGCCCCGCACGTTCCAGGACACGATGTCGGCCTTCGGCCAGCAGGACGGCGTGGCCGGCGCGGGGCTCCAGTCCCGGTTCTTCGACCTGCTGCACCTCGACGGCGAGGACCTGCTGGAGCGGCCGCTGACGGACCGGCTCGGCGCGCTGGAGCGGGTGGCGGGACCGTGGCGCATCCCGGGCGTGCTCACGTCCGACGCGGGCACGGGCCAGCGGGTGCTGGACGAGGCCCTGGCCAATGGGCACGAGGGCGTCATGGTCAAGGACGCCACCTCGCCGTACGAGGCCGGGCGCCGAGGCGGGGCCTGGCGCAAGGTCAAGCCGGTCCACACGCTCGACCTGGTGGTGCTGGCGGTGGAGTGGGGCAGCGGGCGGCGCAAGGGCTGGCTGTCCAACCTGCACCTCGGCGCCCGCGACCCCGAGGGCGGGTTCGTGATGGTGGGCAAGACGTTCAAGGGCCTGACCGACGAGCTGCTCACCTGGCAGACCGAGCGCTTCCTGGACCTGGCCACGGACAAGGGCGACTGGGTGGTGCACGTCCGGCCCGAGCAGGTGGTCGAGATCGCCCTGGACGGCGTGCAGACCTCGACCCGCTATCCCGGCGGCGTGGCACTGCGCTTCGCCCGGGTCCGGCGCTACCGCGACGACAAGGGCCCCGACGAGGCCGACACGATCGACACCGTCCGCGCCCTGCGCGCCGGCAGGTGACCCCGCCCGATCCCGCCGAGGACGTGATCGCGCTGTACGAGCGCCACGCGGACGTCTGGGCGGACCTGCGCCGGCCGGGGCTGGGACCGGAGCGCGAGTGGTTCGGGCGGTTCACGGCGCAGCTGGCGGCGGGGGCGTCCGTGCTGGACGTCGGGTGCGGGCATGGGGATCCGCTGGCGCGGGCGCTGCTGGCCGAGGGGTTCGCCGTCACCGGGATCGACGGTGCGGCCGCGCTGATCGGGCAGGCCCGCGGCAAGCTGCCCCAGGCGCACTGGCTGGTCGCTGACATGCGGGAGCTCGCGCTCGGGCGCACGTTCGACGGGCTGCTGGCCTGGTTCAGCCTGTTCCACCTGCCGGCCGAGGATCAGCCGGGCGTGATCCGGCGCCTGGGCGAGCATGCCCACCCGGGGAGCGTGCTGCTCATGGCCACCGGGCCGGAGCGGGGCGAGGTGGTCGGCGAGTTCGCCGGGGAGCCGCTCTACCACGCCAGCCTCGCTCCGGCGGAGTACCGGGAGGCGCTGGGCGCGGCCGGGTTCGAGGTGGTGGCGCACGAGGTGCGGGATCCCGGCTGCGGCGACGCGACCGTGTGGCTAGCCCGTCACATCGGCCATCAGTGAGGCGAAGGCCTCGAACCGGCGGCGGGCGTCGTGGGCGGGGGCGCGGCCGTAGCCGGCGATGACGCCGGGGAACGCGGGGTCGCCGTGCCAGCCGGCGGCCAGGGCGGTGACGCCGATGCCCCGGGCCGTGGCCTCGGCGATGACCACCGCCTCGGTGGGGCCGCCGTCGGGCCAGCGGACCAGGCCGTGCAGGCCCGCGGCCACGCCCTCGACCCAGACGCGAGGGGCCCGGGCCGCGAGGGTGGCGACGAAGTCGTCCCGGCGGCGGCGGTAGGCCGAGCGCATCCGGCGCAGGTGACGGTCGAAGACCTGCGAGCGGAGCAGGGAGGCGACCACGAGCTGGTCCAGGGACGAGACAGTCGAGTGGACGCTCAGCACGGCGTCGACCGGTCCGGCCAGGGCGTCGGGGACCACCGCCCAGCCCAGCCTCAGCCCGGGGGCCAGGCTCTTGCTCAGCGTGCCCAGGTAGACCACCCGCTCGGGATCGAGGCCCTGCACCGCGCCGATGGGCTGGCGGTCGAAGCGCAGCTCCGCGTCGTAGTCGTCCTCCACCACCACACCACCGGTCGCCCGGGCCCAGGCCAGCAGGGCGCTGCGCCGGGCCGGGCCGAGGGTGGCCCCGAGGAGCGACTGGCGGGCCGGGGTGACCAGCACCGCGTCCGCAGCCGAGGCGGCGAGGGCGTCGACCACGAGGCCCTCGCCGTCCACCGGCACCGGGACGATCGACGCGCCCGCCCCGGCGACGAGGAGCCGGTGGTAGGGCAGGCACGGGTCCTCCATCGCCACCACCCGCCGGCCGGTGGCCACCAGGGCGGCGACGACCACCCGGATCAGGTGCTCGAAGCCCGCGCCCACCACGACCTGGTCGGGCCGGGCCACCACGCCCCGAGCCCGGCGCAGGTAGGCGGCCAGCGCCTCCTGCAGCTCGGGCCGGCCCCGGGGCGGCGCGTAGTCGAGTGCGTCGGCCGGACCGTCGCGCAGCACCGAGCGCACCGCGCGGGCCCAGGCCGCCGCCGGGAAGCCGGACAGGTCGGGGGCCCCGGCCCGCAGGTCGACGGCGGGCGGCGCCGGGGGCGACGGGGCTGCGGGCGTGGCCGGGACCACCGCCCGGGACGCGACCACGGTGCGCCCGCCGGGCCGGGCCGCCAGGTAGCCCTCCACCGCCAGCTGGGCGTACGCGTCGACGACCGTGCCCCGGGCCACGCCCAGGTCCGACGCCAGCGCCCGCGACGACGGCAGCGCCGCCCCCGGGGCCAGGCGGCCGTCCCGGATGGCGGCCCGGACCGCCTGCTCGATGCCCTGGCGGCGGCCGGCCGACAGGTCGAGGTCGAGGAGCAGGTCCACTGGTCCAGTCAACCCGGGCACAACTGGACCAGGCAACTGGACCAGCACGCCCCTAGCGTCGAGACCATGACGGCAACCGAGACAGCCACCGAGACGAGGAAGCCCACGAAGAAGGCCCGCCTCGACCTGGTCAGCCCGTGGCGCGAGGGCTACGACGCCATGCTCGCCTTCGACCGGGCCGTGGGCGAGTGCAGCCTGGACGAGAGCCTCCGCGACCTGCTCAAGCAGCGGGCGTCCCAGATCAACGGCTGTGCGTACTGCCTCGACATGCACGCCAAGGACCTCCGGGCCGCGGGCGAGTCCCAGCAGCGCCTCGACGTCCTCCAGGCCTGGCGGGAGGTCGACCTGTTCAGCGAGCGCGAGCGCGCCGCCCTGGCCCTGACCGAAGCCATCACCCTGGTGGCCGACGGGCACGTCCCCGACGAGGTCGTCGACGCCGCCCGCGAGCACTTCAGCGACCGGGAGCTGGCCGAGCTCGTGTACACGGTCGTGGTCATCAACGCCTGGAACCGGATCGCGATCACCTCCCGCATCCCTCTGCCTCCCGCCTAGGGTCGGGGCCCGACAGGGCCCGACTCAGACAGGGGGACACGATGGCGCACGAGGTACGGGGGGTGATCGCCCGGGGCAAGGGCGCGCCGGTGGAGATCGAGACCGTCGTCGTGCCCGACCCCGGGCCGGGCGAGGCACTGGTCACGGTGCAGGCCTGCGGCGTCTGCCACACCGACCTGCACTACCGGGAGGGCGGCATCAACGACGACTTCCCGTTCCTGCTCGGCCACGAGGCCGCGGGCCTGGTGGAGGCCGTCGGCGACGGCGTGACCGAGGTGGCGCCGGGCGACTTCGTGGTCCTCAACTGGCGGGCCGTGTGCGGCCAGTGCCGGGCCTGCCGCCGGGGCCGGCCGCACCTGTGCTTCGCCACCCACAACGCCACCCAGAAGATGACGCTGACCGACGGCACCACCCTGTCCCCCGCGCTGGGGATCGGCGCCTTCGCGGAGAAGACCCTGGTGGCCGCGGGCCAGTGCACGCCGGTCGACCCCGCGGCCAAGCCCGAGGTCGCCGGCCTGCTGGGCTGCGGTGTGATGGCCGGGATCGGCGCGGCGCTCCACACCGGTGCCGTCGGGCCGGGCGACAGCGTGGCCGTGTTCGGCTGCGGCGGGGTCGGCGACGCCGCCATCGCCGCCTCCCGGCTGGCCGGGGCCACGACGATCATCGCCGTCGACCTCGACGACCGGAAGCTGGAGTGGGCCAAGGGCTTCGGCGCCACCCACACGATCAACGCCCGGCGCGCCGATCCGATCGAGGCCGTGCGGGATGCGACCGGAGGCTTCGGCGCCGACGTGTGCATCGAGGCGGTCGGCCACCCCGGCGTGCTGGAGCAGGCGTTCTTCGCCCGGGACCTGGCGGGCACCGTGGTGCAGGTGGGCGTGCCCACGCCGGACATGCGCTTCCCCGACATCCCGATGATCGAGTTCTTCGGCCGGGGCGGCGCCCTCAAGCCCTCGTGGTACGGCGACTGCCTGCCGTCGCGGGACTTCCCGGCGCTGGTCGACCTCCACCTCCAGGGCCGGCTGCCGCTCGACGCGTTCGTGTCCGAGACCATCGGGCTGGACGGCGTCGAGGCGGCGTTCGCCAAGATGGAGCGGGGCGAGGTCCTGCGCAGCGTGGTGGTGCTGTGATGGACACCCGGCTGGACGGCTGGTCGGCCCTCGTGACCGGCGGGGGCAGCGGGATCGGCCTGGCGTGCGCGGTGCGCCTGGCGGCCGACGGCGCGGCGGTGACGCTGGCCGGCCGGTCCGAGGAGCGGCTCGCCGCGGGCGTGGCCGCGGTCGAGGCAGCCGCGCGTGGCGCCACGGTCCAGGCCGTGCCCACCGACGTGACCGACGAGGCCGCGGTCGAGGCCGCGGTGGAGGCCGCCACCGCCGTCACGGGCAAGCTCGACGGCCTGGTGCTCAGCGCCGGCGGGTCCGAGACGATCGGCCCGGTGACCCAGATCGACACCGAGGGCTGGCGGCGCACACTCGACCTCAACCTCACCGGCACCATGCTGGGGATCAAGCACGGCGCGCGGGTCATGGCCCGGCAGGGCTCGGGCTCGATCGTGGCCATCTCGTCCATCGCGGGCGCGGTGACGCACCGCTGGTTCAGCGCCTACGGGCCGGCCAAGGCCGGGCTCGACATGCTGGTCCGAGTGGCCGCCGACGAGCTGGGAGCCAGCGGCGTGCGGGTCAACTCGGTGCGGCCGGGCCTGACCCGCACCGACCTGACCACGTTCATGACCGGGCCCGGCCCGGTGCTGGACGACTACCTGTCGTGCATGCCGCTGGGCCGCATCGGCGAGCCCGAGGACGTGGCCGGCCTGGTGCGCTTCCTGCTGGGCCCGGAGGCGTCCTGGATCACGGGCGAGAACATCAGCGTGGACGGCGGCCACACCGTGCGCCGCGGCCCGGACCTGTCCGGCGTCCTCGAAGCGATGTTCGGGGCGGACGGGCTGCGGGGGATCACTCCCAGTCCGACGCCAGATCCCGCTTGAGCGACTCGGCGAACCCGGTCAGGGCGCCGAGCAGCTCCTCGGACGACAGCGGCTCGCCCGCGCTGCGCACACCCCACACGACGTCGCCCTCGCTGTCGCGCGACTTCACCATCATCCAGATCGACAGGGGCTCGTCCCCCTCGACGAGCGGCTCGTCGGACATGGCGGCGACGTGCTCCGCGAGGTCGGAGGGTCCCGGCAGGGGCTGGTCGGTAGCTGTCATAGGGCGCGATTAGATCAGAATGCCGCGCAGCACCACATCAACGGCCTCGCGCGCCTGGTCGGTGAGGCTGCCCTCGCCCCCGGGGAACTGGCCGGCCAGGGCCCGCAGGCTGACGATCCCGCCCGCGCCGTGGCCCACGAGGAAGTGCAGCACGGCCGGGGAGACGGGGCGGGCCCGGCCCGCGGCGGCCAGGTCCGTCAGCACCAGGTCGGCGATGCGGTGGGCCGGCCGGATGTAGAGGTCGTAGACGTGGTCGAGCCGGCCGCCGGGCCGGGCCGCCTCGTGGTTGATGATGCGGATCAGCGCCGGCCGCTCGGCCGTGACCTCGACGTAGCGGACCAGGATGGCCCGCAGCCGGTCGAGCTCGTCCCCGGGGGCCTCGTTGGCCGCGGTGGCCAGCTCGGTCGCCAGGCTGTGGAAGCCGTGCTCGATGGCGGCGTACCACAGCCGCTCCTTCGAGCCGAAGCGCTCGTGGACGAGGTTGTGGCTGACGCCGAGGCGGCGGCACACATCGCGCACCGACGTGCCGTCGTAGCCCTGGTCGGCGAAGGCGTCGAGGGCCAGGTCGAGGAGGTCCGCGTCGGACACGACCACTGCCACGGCCGGGCAGGCTACTGCACGTGCCCCCTGACTTGACGGCTGTCAAGCCGGGCTGCACACTCGGCGCCATGGTGTCGATGCCGAGCCTCGGCGCGCTGCCCATCGTCGGCGGGGTCCTCCGCCAGCAGATCATGGGCCCCATCGCCGCCTCGCTGGCCGTCGACCGCCTGCCCTTCGAGCAGTACACGGATCCGCCCGGCGACCCGGGGCTGTTCGGCCCGGGCAGCGCCACCTGGCGGGTCCACGGCGACCCGTCGATGCTGATCGGCGGGCTGTCCGCCCTGCTGCTCCAGACCCTGCACCCGCTGGCTATGGCGGGCGTCGCCGAGCACTCCAACTACCGCGAGGACCCGCTCGGGCGGCTGTCCCGCACCGGCTCGTTCGTGACCGGGACCACCTACGGCTCGACCGAGACGGCCGACCGGCTCATCAAGCTGGTCAAGGGCATCCACCGCAAGGTGCGGGGCACCGCCCCCGACGGCCGGCCCTACTCCGCCGCCGACCCCGAGCTGGTCACCTGGGTGCACTGCACCGAGGTCGCCAACTTCCTCAAGTCCCACCAGCGCTTCAACCCGTTCCCGGTGCGGGGGGACCAGGCCGACCGCTACCTGCACGAGATGGCGGTCATCGCCGAGCGCCTGGGCGCCGAGCGGATCCCCCGCACGCGGGTCGCCCTGCGCGCCTACTTCCGGTCCATGCGGCCCGAGCTCGACGCGGGCGAGCAGTGCGTGGACGCCGTGCGCTTCCTCACCTCGCCGATGCCCCGGGCCGCCAACCCGGTGCTGTCCGGCGCCCACCAGGTGGTGATCCAGGCCGCCGTCGGCCTCCTGCCGGGCTGGGCCCGGGACATGCTCGGCCTGCGGCCGCCGTCGCTGGCCCAGCAGGCGGTGGTCGGCCCGGCCGCCCTGGTCCTCATGGGAACCCTGCGCCTGACCGGCGAGGCGCCGCCCATCACCCAGGCCCGGGCCCGCTGCGCTCAGCTCCCCGTGTAGACCTGACGCTCGATGGCAGATGCGAATCCGCGCAGCCTCGGTCGGGTCTTCGACGAGGTGCCCGAGCTCTACGATCGCGTGCGGCCGGCCTATCCGGACCAGCTGTATGCCGACCTCGTCGCGATCACCGGCGTGGACGAGCGGTCGTCGGTGCTGGAGGTCGGCTGCGGCACGGGGCAGGCGACGCGCTCGCTGGCCGCGCTCGCGGGCTCGGTGACGGCGGTCGAGCTCGGCGCCGGCATGGCGGCGGTCGCCCGGGATCGGCTCGCGACCTTCCCGAACGTCGCGATCGAGACCTCGGGGTTCGAGGAGTGGGACGACCGGGGCCGGCGCTTCGATGTCCTGGTCTCGGCGTCGGCGTGGCACTGGATCGACCCCGCCGTCGGGTGGCGACGGGCACACGACCTGCTCCGGCCCGGAGGCTGGATGGCGCTGCTCGCCCACATCGTCGTCCGGCGGCCGGGCGAGCCCGAGGTCTACGCCGAGACCGCCGATCTGCACGAGCGGTTCTCTCCGGGCAATCCCGACTGGGGTCATCCGCCGCTCGAGGACGAGGTGCGCGCCACGCTGGCGGGGTGGGGGGACCGCAACGAGCCGGGCGACCTGTTCGGTCCGGCCGTCGTGCGGTGGCACCCGACGGTCCAGTGGTTGAACG
>DATBGF010000088.1:0-4303 GCA_036558145.1 Acidimicrobiales bacterium | reverse complement strand
GCCCGTGGTCGATGACGTCGGTGACCTCGCAGTCGTGCTCCTTGAGCCGGGCCTGCAGGTCCTCGAGCGCGGCCTCGTCGGCCAGGTCGAGCGACAGGTGGTCGAACTGGATCGCCCGGGGGTCGGGCACGCCCGCGGGCTTGGCGAACGCCTGCGGGGGGTTGTCCGCGTACTCGAAGAAGGCGACCGTGCTGCCTTCCCCGATCTCGAAGAAGTAGTGGCGGAAGTCGGGGGTGCCGATCGTCGCCACCAGCTGCGCGCCGAGCACGCCGTGGTAGAAGCGGACGGTCGCATCCATGTCCCCGGTGATCAGGGCGAGATGGTTGACGCCCCGCCACCTCGGTCGTGCCGTCGAGGTCTCCATATGTCCAGGCTACGGCCCTGCGGGACGGTTCCGGGGTCTGTTCGTCGCCGCCCGGGTGCCAGACTCGGGCATCGCCCAGACCATCCCCACCCTGTTCCGCTCGGCCGTCGACGACGCGGCCGGCGCCACCTGGCTGCTGGCCGGGGACGACGCGTACACCTTCGCTGACGCGCTCGGGCGCATCGAGCGCGCCGCCTCCTGGTGCCGGGCGGCCGGCATCGCGCCCGGTGACCGTGTCGTCGTCACGGCCAAGAGCACGCCCGAGTTCCTGCTGCTCTGGTTCGGCCTTA
The DNA here is from genome assembly GCA_036558145.1 of Acidimicrobiales bacterium. GTDB lineage: Bacteria > Actinomycetota > Acidimicrobiia > Acidimicrobiales > VFJN01 > ZC4RG19. Next base: position 3,649 of record DATBGF010000088.1, on the reverse strand, counting down.
TGGAGGCGGGCGCCACCCAGGTGCCCATCAACCCACGGTCCTCGCAGGCCGAGATCGCCGGGTTCGTGAGCCAGGTGGACCCGAAGGTCGTCATCACCGACGCCGACCTCGGGCCCACCGTCCGCGCCGCCGCCTCGGACGTGGGGGCCTCGGCCCCGGTGGCCGACGTGGCCGACGTGTTCGCCGCCGAGCCGGACGGCCGCGGCCCCGCGGCCATCGATCCCGGCGACGTGGCCGTCATGATCCCCACGTCGGGCACCACCGGCCGGTCCAAGCTGGTCATGCAGACGCACCGGGCCTACGTCATGGCGGGCGAGGGCTTCCCGTTCTGGCTTCGGCTCACCGCCGAGGACCGGCTCATGACGTCGCTGCCGCTGTTCCACATCAACGCCCCCGCGTACTCGACGCTGGGATCGGTGGCGGCCCGCGCCGGCCTGGTGCTGCTGCCGGCCTTCTCGGCCTCGACGTTCCTGGACTCGGCCCGCCGCTACGGGGCCACCGAGTTCAACGCGATCGGCGCCATGCTGGAGATCCTGCTGCGCCAGCCCGAGCGGGCCGACGACGCCGACACCCCGCTGCGGATCTGCTACACGGGCCCGTCCCCGTCCCGGGAGCGCCAGGAGGAGATCGAGGCCCGCTACGGCCTCGAGGTCATCTGCGGCTACGCCCTCTCCGAGTCGCCCTACGGGCTCGTGTGGCCGCACGGCACCCGGCCCTACGGCGCGCTGGGCGCGGCCCGCCAGCACCCCACGCTGGGCGTCGTCAACGAGGCGCGGGTGCAGGACAAGGACGAGTCCGGCGTGGGCGAGCTGGAGCTGCGCAACCCGGCCATCATGCGCGGCTACTACGAGATGCCTGAGGAGACGGCCGAGGTGATCGTGGACGGCTGGCTGCGCACCGGCGACCTGGTCCACGACGACGGCGACGGCATCTACACCTTCGTCGGCCGGCGCAAGGAGGTGATCCGGCGCCGGGGCGAGAACCTGTCGCCCACCGAGGTGGAGGCGGCCGCCGAGACCTACCCCGACGTGGCCGAGGCCGCGGTCGTCGGGGTGCCGTCCGAGCTGTCCGAGGAGGAGGTCAAGGCGTTCCTCGTCCCGGCCGAGGGCCGCACCATCGACCTCGACGCCCTCGACGCCCACCTGCGGGACCGGCTCACCAAGTTCAAGGTGCCGCGCTACTACGAGGTGGTGGACGACCTGCCCCACACCGCGACCCGCCGCCTGGCCAAGCACAAGCTCCCCAAGGAGCGCACGCCCGGCGAGGTGGACATGGAGGCCCGCAATGGCTGAGCAGCGCCCCCGCAGCGCCATCGGCTCGTCCACCCGCGACAGCATCACGCTGGCCGCCCGCGACCTGCCGTCGGAGATCATGGGCCGGCTGTCGCTCACCGAGCTCACCTACCTGCTGCTGGCCGGCCGGGAGCCGAGAGCGGGGGAGCGGCGCCTGCTCGACGCGTCGCTGGTGTCGCTCGCGGACCACGGCCTCACGCCCAGCGCGCTGGCCGCCCGGCTGACGTGGACCGGCGCCCCCGAGGCCATCCAGGGCGCGGTGGCCGCGGGGCTGCTGGGCGCGGGCAGCGTGTTCCTCGGACCCGCGGGCGACACCGCGGTGTTCCTGGCCGATGCGCTGGCCGCCCACGACGGTCCCACCGACGACGCCGCGCTGGCGGCCGTGGCCCGGACCGCGGTCGCGGCGCGCACCGCCGCCGGGCTGCGGGTGCCGGGGCTGGGCCACCCGGTCCACCGCGACGGCGACCCGCGCACCCCCCGGCTGTACGCCATCGCCGAGGAGGAGGGCCTGCTCGGACCGCACGCCCGCCTGCTCCTGGCGGTGGCCGACGCCCACGAGCAGGCCAGCGGCAAGCACCTGCCCGTCAACGGCGCGGGCGCGGCCGGCGCCGTGCTGGTCGACATCGGCATCCGGCCCGACGTCGTGCGGGGCGTCGTGCTGATCGCCCGCACCGCGGGCCTGGTGGCGCACCTGGCCGAGGAGATGGACCACCCCATCGGCCGCAACCTGTGGCTGGACGTCGAGCGGGGGTGAGCACCCACCTGCCCCTGTCCGACCTGCGGGTCGTGGACCTGACCGTGGCGCGCGCCGGGCCCACCTGCGTGCGCCAGCTGGCGGACTGGGGCGCCGACGTGGTCCGGGTCGAGCCGCCGGCCCGCAGCGACACGCCCGGCCAGGTCGGCGAGCGGCGCCACGGCTCGGACTACCAGAACGTCCACCGCAACAAGCGCTCGCTCGCCCTCGACCTCAAGGCGCCGGGCGCCACCGAGGTGCTGATGCGGCTGGTGGACCGGGCCGATGTCCTGGTGGAGAACATGCGCCCGCCGGTGAAGGCCCGCCTCGGCTTCGACTGGGACACGGTCCACGCCCGCAACCCGCGCCTGGTGTACGGCTCGATCTCGGGCTTCGGCCAGGACGGTCCCTACGCCGAGCGGGGCGGGGTGGACCAGATCGCCCAGGGCATGGGCGGGCTCATGAGCGTGACCGGCCTGCCCGGCAGCGAGCCCACCCGGGTGGGGATCCCGGTGTCGGACCTGTCGGCCGGGCTCTACCTGGCGGTCGGCATCCTGGTGGCCCTGCACGACCGCGAGCGCACCGGCGTGGGCCGCTGGGTGCAGACGTCGCTGGTCGAGTCGATGGTGGCGATGATGGACTTCCAGGCCGCCCGCTGGACGGTGGACGGCGAGGTCCCCGCCCAGGAGGGCAACCACCACCCGACGCTGGTGCCGATGGGCTGCTTCGCCTCGGCCGACGGCTTCGTCAACATCGCGGGGCCCAGCGGCCGGCTGCTGCGCTCGTTCTGCGAGGCCATCGGCCTGCCCGACCTGCCCGAGGACGAGCGCTTCAGCTCCGCCGGCCGGCGCTCGCGCCACCGCGCCGAGCTCAACGCCCTGGTGGCGGAGCGGCTGCGCACCCGCACCACGGCTGAGTGGGTCGCGATCCTGGCCGATGCGGGCGTGCCCTGCGGGCCCGTGTACCGCATGGACGAGGTGTTCGCCGACCCCCAGATCGAGCACCTGGGGATGGCCGCCCCGGTCGAGCACCCGGCGCTCGGGCGCCTCGACCTGGTGCGCAACGCGGTGCGGATGACGGGCGTCGGGCCCACGGTGCGCTCCGCCAGCCCGGACGCGGGCGACCAGACCGACGCGGTCCTGGCCGAGTTGGGCTACGGCCACGAGGAGATCTCCGGGTTGCGGGACGCAGGCACAGTGGGAGGCAGCTAGTGGGCTACGACACCGGGACGGACATGCTGCTGGTCGAGGCGGCCGGCGGGGTCGCCACCGTCACGTTCAACCATCCGGCGCGCCACAACGCGTTGTCGGTGGAGATGCGCGACGCCATTCCCGGGGCGCTGCAGGCGCTGGACGAGGACCCCGACGTGCGGGTCGTCGTCGTGCGGGGCGCGGGGGAGCGGGCCTTCATGTCCGGGGCCGACATCTCCGAGTTCGGGTCTCGCCGGACGTCGGTCGATGCCCGGGCCGACTACGACCGGAGCGCGGCCGCGGCCGGCCGGGCCTGGGCCTCGTTCGGCAAGCCGCTGATCGCCCGGATCCACGGCTACTGCATCGGCGGCGGCCTGCTCACCGCGCTGGCCGCCGACATCCGCCTCGCGGCCGACGACGCCCAGTTCGGGGTG
>DATBGF010000087.1:0-4563 GCA_036558145.1 Acidimicrobiales bacterium | reverse complement strand
CAGCCCGATTGGATGGTCCGGGTCAAGGAGGACTACTTCAAAGGCGGCGATTCGTTCTTCCGGAGCCCCGAGCTCGCCGAGCTGCTCGACGACATGGACAAGAACGGCGTCGAGCGCGCGATCCTGCTGACGCAGCTCGGCAAAGCGGACCGCGCGCAGCGCTATGCGAGCGAGCGCCCCGATCGCTTCCGCCTCGGAGTCGGCGGGGTCGATCTGCTCCGCCCGATGCGGACCTTGCGGAGCCTCGAGTCGTTCGTGCGCGATCACCCCGTCGTCTACGCGATCGTCGGTCCGAGCTTCTGGGGCGACGGCATGTACCCGCCGAGCGACGCGGTCTACTACCCGCTCTACGCCAAGTGCGCGGAGCTCGACCTGCCGCTGTGCATCAACACCGGCATCCCCGGCCCGCCCCTGCCGGCCGAGCCCCAGAACCCGATCCACCTCGACCGGGTGTGCATCCGCTTCCCGGAGCTGCGCCTGTGCATGATCCACGGCGCCGACCCGTGGTGGGACGTGGCCATCCGGCTGATGCTCAAGTACCGCAACCTGCGGCTGATGACATCGGCCTGGTCCCCGAAGTACCTGCCCGAGTCGCTGCTGCACTACATGCGCACCCGGGGCAAGGACCGGATCCTGTACGCCTCGGACCACCCGGTCCTGTCCATGCAGCGCTGCCTCGGCGAGGCGGCCGCGCTGGACCTGCCCGACGACGTCCGCGCCGCCTGGCTGCACGACAACGCCCAGGCGTTCTTCTTCGCCTCGTAGCCCCCGGAGGAGCCCATGGACCAGCGACCCATCGACGCCGACAACCACTACTACGAGACGCTCGACGCCTTCACCCGGCACCTCGACCCCAAGCTGCGGGACCGGGGCGTGCGGCCGGTGCGCGACGGCAAGCGGGTGTTCCTGCTCATGGGGGGCAAGGTCAACGGCTTCGTCCCCAACCCCACGTTCGACCCGATCATCGTGCCCGGCTGCCTCGACCCGCTGTTCCGGGGCCAGATCCCCGAGGGCGTCGACCCCCGCACGCTCATGCAGGTCGAGCCCCTGTCCGAGCACCCCGAGTACCAGGACCGGGACCGGCGGCTCGCGGTCATGGACGACCAGGGCCTCGGCGCCGCCCTGCTGTTCCCCACGCTCGGCTGCGGGGTCGAGGAGGCACTGCGGGACGACGTCGGGGCGACGATGGGCAGCCTCAGCGCGTTCAACCGCTGGCTGGAGGAGGACTGGGGCTTCGGCACCGACGGCCGGCTGTTCGCCGCCCCGATGCTGTCGCTGGCCGATCCCGAGGCGGCGGTGGCCGAGGTCGAGTCGCTGCTGGCCCGGGGCGCCCGCATCGTCGCCGTGCGGCCCGCGCCCGTCCCCGGCCGCAACGGGACCAGCCGGTCGCTCGGCGACAAGGTGCACGATCCGGTGTGGGCCGGGCTGGCCGAGGCCGGCGTGCCCGTCGCCTTCCACCTGGGCGACAGCGGCTACGAGGCCAGCTTCGGCTCCGCCTGGGGCGGCCGCCGGGACTTCGGGTTCGGCAAGAGCGACCCGCTCGGCCACGTGCTCAGCGAGGGCCGGGCCATCCACGACACCGTGGCCTCGCTGGTGGTCCACGGGGTCTTCACGCGCCATCCGGCCCTGCGGGTCGCCAGCATCGAGAACGGCTCGGACTGGCTGGCCGTGCTGGTCAAGCACCTGCGCAAGCAGGCCAACCAGACGCCGTGGGCCTTCGCCGAGGACCCGCTCGACACGATCCGCCGCCACGTCTGGTGCACGCCCTACCTGGAGGAGGACCTCGCCGCGCTGGCGGACCTGATCGGCGTCGAGCGGATCCTGTTCGGCTCGGACTGGCCCCACGGGGAGGGCGTGGCCCAGCCGCTCGACTTCACCGCCGAGCTGGCCGGGTTCGACGAGCCGGCGGTACAGCGGATCATGCACGACAACTGCTCGGAGCTGCTGGGGTCGGCCCCGTGACCGACCTCGCCGCCGAAGTCGTCCAGTGGCTGGAGGCCCACTGGGACCCCGACCTCCCGGTCGAGGCCTGGTGGAAGGAGGTGGCCGCCGCCGGCTGGACCGCGCCGCACTTCGCGCCCGACCAGGGTGGCCGCGGCCTCTCGCGGCGCTCGCAGGCTCTGGTCCGCTCGGCCTTCGCCCGCTTCGGCGCCCTGCGCCCGCCGGGCGGCCTCGGCCTGCTGATGGCGGCGCCGACGATCCTCGCCCACGGCACGCCGGACCAGGTGGCCCGGCTGGTGCCGCCGATGCTCGAAGGCCGCGTCGCCTGGTGCCAGCTGTTCAGCGAGCCGGGCGCCGGGTCCGACCTGGCCGGGCTCACCACCCGGGCGGAGCGGGACGGCGACCGCTGGATCATCACCGGCCAGAAGGTGTGGTCGAGCCAGGCCATGCAGTCCGACTACGGGATGCTGCTGGCCCGCACGAACCCCGATGTCCCCAAGCACCAGGGCATCTCCTGGTTCGCCTTCCCGCTCGACCAGCCCGGCGTCAGCATCCGGCCGCTGCGGGAGATGACCGGGCACGCGGTGTTCAACGAGGTGTTCCTGGACGAGGCGGTGGTGGACGACGCCGACCTCATCGGCGGGGCCGGCAACGGCTGGACCGTGACCCGCACGACGCTGCACTTCGAGCGGACCGGCATCGGCGCCGGCGGCTCGCACGCCGGGTTCCCCGAGCCCGGCCCCAAGGGCGGCATGCTCGGGCGCCGGGCCGGCGACGCCGCCCGCGACGAGGCGCCCAACGCCAAGCTCACGCTGGGCTACGCCGACGTGGCGGCCCTGGCCGCCGAGCACGGCCGCGGCGGCGACCCGCACGTCCGCCAGGCGCTGGCGCGGCTCCACACCTACAGCCGGATCGGCGGGTGGAACGCCCAGCGGGGCCGGGCCGAGGCCCAGCGGGGCGGCGGCCAGGCGGTGGCCGGCACCGGCAAGCTGATCCAGACCCGCATCGTCAAGCTCGCGGCGGCCACGGCCACCGGGATCCTCGGCCCCGGCGGCCTGCTGGATGGCGAGGTGGCCGAGGCGATGGTGTTCTCGCCCGCGTCCTCGATCTACGGCGGGACCGACGAGATCCAGCGCAACATCCTGGCCGAGCGCACCCTCGGCCTGCCCCGGGACCCGTCCTAGACAGCCGTGAGCGTCGTCGACGATCCCGCCGGCCTCACGGCCGCGTGGCTGAGCGATGTCCTGGACGCCCCGGTGGCGTCGGTCTCGGTCGCCCCGCTGGGCACCGGCCAGATGGCGGCGTGCCACCGCCTGGAGGTCACCTACCGCGGGGACGGCTCCGCCCACCCGTCCCGCCTGGTCGCCAAGCTGCCGTCCCCGGACCCGACGGTCCGCACGTCGGTGGCCACGGCCTACCGGACCGAGGTCACGTTCTACCGCGACCTCGCCCCCCGCCTGCCGGTCCCGACCCCGCGCTGCTGGTTCGCGGACGCCAGCGAGGACGGGACGGCCTTCACCCTGCTGCTCGACGACATGGCCCCGGCCACGCCCGGCGACCAGTTCGCGGGCTGCGCCCCGGAGGCCGCCCGGGCCGCCGCGGTCGCGGTCGCCGGCCTCCACGCCGGCAGCTGGTGCGATCCCGCCCTCGCCGCGCTCGACTGGCTGATCCCGCCGATGAGCGCGGTGGCCGAGCCGCTCCAGCCGATGCTGGCTGACCTCACAGAGACCTTCATCGCCAAGCGCGACCTCACCCCGACCACCGCCGAGGTGTTCCGCCACTTCGCCGCCGGGTTCGCGGAGTGGGCGACGACCCCGGCAGAGCCGTGGTCCCTGATCCACAACGACTACCGCCTCGACAACCTCCTCTTCGCCCCCGCAGACGCGTCGCTCCCGCCGGTGACCGCGGTCGACTGGCAATCCCTCTCCACCGGCCTCCCGCTCCGTGATCTCGCGTTCCTCCTCGGCACCGGCCTCGACCCCGAGTCCCGCCGCGCCCACGAGCGCGCCATCGTGTCCGCCTACCACGCCACCCTGCTGTCCCTGGGCGTGACCGGCTACGACGCCGAGCGCTGCTGGGAGGACTACCGCCACGGCCTGTTCCAGGGCCCCCTCATCTGCGTGCTGGGCGAAGCCTTCGCCGCTCCCACCGAGCGGGGCCACCGGATGTTCACCGTGATGGCCGAGCGCGCCGCCACCGCCATCACGGGGTGAGGTCGAGGCGGCGGAGGGTCTGGGCGTTGAGGGCGACCACGATGGTGGAGGCGCTCATCAGGATGGCGCCGATCGCGGGGGAGAGGGTGATGCCGGCCCAGGCGAGGGCGCCGGCGGCCAGGGGGATGGCCAGGACGTTGTAGCCGGCCGCCCAGGCCAGGTTCTGGATCATCTTGCGGTAGCTGGCGCGGGAGAGGCGGATGATCGAGAGCACGCCGCGGGGGTCGCTGGAGGCGAGGACGACGCCGGCCGACTCCATGGCGACGTCGGTGCCGGCGCCGATGGCGATGCCGACGTCCGCCCGGGCCAGGGCGGGAGCGTCGTTGACCCCGTCGCCGACCATGGCCACCCGCTGGCCCCGGGCCTGCAGCTGGGCCACGGCCGCGTCCTTGTCGGCCGGCAGGACCTC
>DATBGF010000086.1:0-5412 GCA_036558145.1 Acidimicrobiales bacterium | reverse complement strand
CCGCCGCCCTTGGCCATGAACATGAACTTGTACGCGTCCCCGTCGACCGCGCTGATCTTGATCTCGGCCGGGAGGTTGGTCTTGGTGTTGACCTCGTCCCACATGCTGAGCGGGGCCATCTGGCTGTAGCGCAGGTTGTCGTGCTCGTAGGTGTCGAACACGCCCCGGGCGATGGCGGCCTCGTCGCCGCCCCCGGTGAGCACGTACTGGCCCTTCTTGCCCTTGACGATGGCCGTGCCCGTGTCCTGGCACATGGGCAGGACGCCGCCCGCGGAGATGCAGGCGTTCTTCAGCAGGTCGAGCGCCACGAAGTGGTCGTTGGCCGACGCCTCGGGGTCCTCGACGATGGCGCGGAGCTGGCCCAGGTGCCCGGGCCGCAGGTAGTGGGCGATCTCGTGCATGGCCAGGGCGGTGAGGGAGGACAGGACCTCGGGCTCGACCGTGAGGAAGCGGTGGCCGCCGGCCTCGATGCTGCCGACGCCGTCGCGGGACACCAGCCGGTACGCCGTTTCGTCCGGCCCCAGGGGCAGCAGCTCCGTGTACGTGAACTCGGGCATCGCCCCGCAACGTAGGTCGCGGCCCGTGTCCTGGTCACGTCCGGCGCGCGCGTGGGTACCGTCGGGACCGTGACCGAGGACGAGTACCGCATCGAGCACGACACGATGGGCGAGGTCCGGGTGCCGGCCTCGGCCCGCTGGGGGGCCCAGACCCAGCGGGCGGTGGAGAACTTCCCGGTGTCGGGCCAGCCGCTCCCGCCGGAGCTGATCCATGCACTGGCCCGCATCAAGGGGGCGGCCGCCCAGGTCAACGCCCAGCTGTCCGTGCTCGACCTGGACGTGGCCGAGGCGATCGCGGCCGCGGCCGCCGACGTGGTCGAGGGCCGCTACGACGACCAGTTCCCCATCGACGTGTTCCAGACCGGCTCGGGCACCAGCACCAACATGAACGCCAACGAGGTCATCGCCCACCTGGCCTCGGAGGCGATGGGGCGGCCGGTGCACCCCAACGACCACGTGAACGCCTCGCAGTCCTCCAACGACGTGTTCCCGTCGGCCATCCACGTCGCCGCGGCCGCGCAGGTCGCCCACGAGCTGCTGCCGGCGCTGGAGTACCTGGTCCTGGCGCTGCGGGCCAAGGCCCACGAGTTCGCCGGCGTGGTGAAGTCGGGCCGCACCCACCTGATGGACGCCACCCCGGTCACGTTGGGCCAGGAGCTCGGCGGCTACGCGGCCCAGGTGGCGAGCGGGGCGGAGGCCATCCGGGCCACGCTGCCGGCCGTGGGCACGCTGCCGCTGGGCGGCACCGCCGTGGGCACCGGCCTGAACTGCCCGCCGGGCTTCGCCGACCGGGTCGTGTCCCACCTGGCCCGGGACCTGGACCTGCCGCTGACCGAGGCGGGCGACCACTTCGCGGCCCACGGCGCCCGCGACGCGCTGGTCCTGCTGTCGGGCGCCCTGCGCAGCCTGGCCGTGGCGCTGGTCAAGATCGGCAACGACATCCGCTGGATGGCCAGCGGGCCCCGCACCGGGCTGGCCGAGATCCGCCTGCCCGACCTGCAGCCGGGATCCTCGATCATGCCCGGCAAGGTCAACCCCGTGCTGGTGGAGGCGCTGACCCAGGTGGCGACCCAGGTCATGGGCAACGACGCCGCGGTGGCTTTCGCCGGATCGCAGGGCAACTTCGAGCTCAACGTCTACCTGCCGGTCATGGCCCGCAACCTGCTGGAGTCGATCCGGCTGCTGAGCAACGTCACCCGGCTGTTCGCCGAGCGGGCGGTGGCGGGCATCGAGGCCGACGTGGACCGCTGCCGGGCCTACGCCGAGTCGAGCCCGTCGCTCGGCACCTCGCTCAACCCCTACATCGGCTACGAGGCCGCGGCCGAGATCGTCAAGGAGTCGATCAAGACCGGGCGCAGCGTGCGGGAGATCGTGGTCGAGCGGGGCCTGCTCAGCGACGAGGAGGTCGACCGCGCCCTCGACGTCCTCGGCATGACCGAGGGCGGCGTCCGCAAGTAGGGGTCAGGCGCCGAGGGCGGGGGAGCCCGCGTAGGGCTTGGGGTCGCCCGGCCCGGGGATGTTGGGCCGCGACCAGCTCATCGACTTGCCCAGCTCGGACGCCACGGTGCGCCACTCGGGCGGGTCCCAGCCCTCGGCGATGGCGGCCACCGACCGGTCCTGGCGCAGGTGGACGAAGGCCGGCAGCTCGTTGACCCCCAGCGCCTTGACCAGGTCGCGGTCGGGGTCGGCGAACGTGAGGATGCGGTCGGCCCACGGGCCCAGGAACTCACGGGCGTCGGCGGCGTCGGCCGTGAGGACGAAGGCGATGCGGCAGTCGGCGCCCCGGAAGTTGTCGAGGATGCGGCCCGCGGTCTCCAGCAGCCAGGCGCTCTCGTAGGTGTAGGGGTCGAGGATGACAACGGCCAGGTGGAACGTGGTGAGCCAGCCGTCGAGCGTGCGCGGCTCGCCGTCGAGCGGCGCGAGCTGAAGGTCACCAGGGGGGTCGGTAGCCATTGGCGGAAGAAGGTAGTGGATGGCGGATTCTGCGAGCAGATCCCGGCGATAGTGTCCGGGCGTGTCCGACACCTACAAGTTGTTCCTGCTCCTGCACATCGCCTCGATCCTCGTGGCCTTCGCTCCCGTGATCGTGGGCGCGGTGGCGCTGGCCCCCGGCGGGCGCCGCGCCTCGGTCCCCGCGCTGAGCGACACCGGGCGCATCGTGTACGCGGGCGGGCTCATCGCCGCCGGCCTGTTCGGCATCCTGCTCATCCTCGCGAGCGACGACGTGTGGAAGTTCGACCAGACCTGGGTCTCGCTGGCCTTCGTCGTGTGGATCGCCATGAACGGCGTCTTCCACGCCATGATCTTCCCGGCCCGGCGCGGGGCCCGGGCGGACCGGGCGCAGCTGGGCCTGGCCATCATGGACGTCCTCCTGATCGTCATGCTCTACCTGATGATCTGGAAGCCCGGCATCTGAGCCGAGCGCCCTCCGGTAGCGTCGATCGCGTGCACCCGATCGAGCGGCTGCGCGCCGTCGCCCGGGCCCGCGAGGTCGATCAGGCGCTGCTGGCCCGCGAGGCGGCCTCGGTGCTGGGCTCGTTCGCGGGCGACCCGCTCGGGCTGGTGACGTCGTGCCGGCGCCTGCTCGACCGGCACCCGTCGGCCGCCGCCCTGTGGTGGGCGTTCGCCCGCCTGCTGGAGGCGGGTGACGTGCGGGCCGAGGCCCAGTCCATCCAGCGCGACCTGGAGGGCGGCCCCGCGGTCACCGCCCTCAGCCTGGACCTGCCCGACGGGGCGGTGGTGGCCGTGATCCCCGACGTGGCCGGAGGCTCGGAGCTGGGCTCGGCCCTCAACAGCTGGCGCGACGACCTGGTGGTGGCGCACGACCCCGGGGCCCTGCACGTCAAGCGGGACGAGCCCCGGGTGCTGCTGGTCGAGGCGGGCGCCGCCGGGCCCGAGCGCTTCCTCGCCCCCGAGGGCACCGGGGACGAGGTCGAGGCGGCCAAGGACGCGGGCGTCGCCGTGTGGCTGGTGATCGACGTGGGCCGGCGCCTGCCCCGGCCGTTGTTCGACGCCCTGGTCCAGCGCACGGGGCCCGGTCCCGAGGTGGTCGCCATCGCCGTCGCCGAGCGGGTCGTCGAGCCCCGCCACGTGGGCTGCCCGGTGCCGCCCGAGCTGCTGCGGGCCCCGGGAGGATGGTGAGCCGGTCGTGTCCGGAGTGATCGAGCGCTACATCGAGCTGGGGCTGCGGCTCGGGCGCCACGTCGAGGGGTTCGTGGACGCCTACTACGGCCCCGAGGCGACGGCCGCCCGGGTGGCCGCCGAGGCGGTCCGCCCGCCGGCCGAGCTGCGGGCCGACGCCGGCCGGCTGCTGGCCGACCTCGATGCGGGAGCCGGGGCGGACGAGGTGGAGGCGGGCCGGCGCCGCTGGGTCCGGGCCCAGGTGGTCGGCCTCTACACCAGCGCGTCCAAGCTGGCCGGCGAGCCCGTCGGCTACCTGGACGAGGTCGAGGCCTGCTACGGCGCCCGGCCCGCGCCCGTGCCGGAGGACGGCTTCGAGGCCGCCCACCGCAGCCTGGACGTCGTGCTGCCCGGCACCGGTCCGCTGCGCGACCGCTACATCGCCTGGCGCGAGGCCCACGCCGTGCCCCGCGACGTGCTCGAACCGGCGATCCAGTCCCTGGCCGGCGACCTGCGGGAGCGCACCCAGCGCCTGTTCGGCCTGCCCGAGGGCGAGCACGTCGAGTGGATCTTCGAGACGGGCAAGCCGTGGTCCGGGTTCAACTACTACGAGGGCGGACTGCGCAGCCGGGTCGCCATCAACCTCGACCTGCCGGTGCTGTCGCTCACGCTCGGCCACCTGGTGGCGCACGAGGCCTATCCCGGCCACCACACCGAGCACACCCGCAAGGAGGTCGGGCTCGTGCGCCGGCGCCGCTGGCAGGAGGAGACGATCTTCCTGGTGGGCACGCCCCAGTGCACCCTGGCCGAGGGCCTGGCCGACCTGGGCGCCGAGGTCACGCTGGGCCGCCGGCCCGAGCCGGTCGTGGCCGAGCACCTCCGCCCGCTCGGCGTCCGCTACGACGCGGACGTCGCCGCCGCGGTGGCGGAGGCGGGCGAGGCGCTGTCGTGGGTCCGCTCCAACGCGGCCATCGGGCTGCACGACGGCGGCTGGCCGGTGGAGGATACGGTCGCCTACCTGGAGCGGTGGGCGCTGCTGCCCCGCAACCGGGCGGAGAAGGCGGTCTCGTTCCTGACCGATCCGACGTGGCGGGCCTACAGCCACTGCTACACCGAGGGCCTGCGCCTGTGCCGGGCCTACGTGGACGGCGAGCCCGCCCGCTTCGAGCGGCTCATCACCGAGCAGGTCCTGCCGGCCGACCTGGCCGCCTGACGGCCCGAAAACCGAAACCGACCTCCCGCCCAGTAGCGGTGGCGCTACATTTCGGCCACACATTGTCCTTGAGGCGGCAGGACACATGGGCGACGCAGTGGGTCTGGATCTGGGTGCGACCACAGCCGTAGCCGCGCGGCTGCGCGGCGACGCGGTCGAGACCGCGGTGCTGGTCCCCACCGCGGACCTGGGCGTCGGTGCCCTCTCCGCCCGCCACCGGCTGGAATCGCTGGCCGCCCGGGCGGTGGGCGCCGGCCCGCTGCCGGCGGTGGGCGTGGCCATCCCCGCGCTGGACCGGGAGTCCGAGGCGGAGATCGAGGCCGCCGCCCGCGAGGCGTTCGCCGACCCCCTGCTGGTGCTGCGCCCGGCCGCGGCCGCCGCCTGGTTCCGGCACACCAACGAGGTCGATCCCGACGCCCTCCTCGTGATGGTGGAGGCGGACGAGACCCAGGTCGCCGTCACCCTCGTGCGCCCCCGGCCCCGGATCCCCGCCATCGAGCGGGCGACCGTGGGCGAGGCGCT